>NZ_JBJJLO010000069.1:0-34606 GCF_046230915.1 Pseudomonas sp. KCJK8993 | reverse complement strand
TTCCTATTGGTCAACGTGAAACGGCGACTTCCCAAGCCAAGGTCCGGACCGATGCATCCAAAAAACCAGGAGCTGCTTCACCATGGCCATTCGTCCCCCCTCTATCTTCAAGTCCGCCCTGCTCGCCGGCGCCGTGATGGCTGCCGGGCATGCCTGGGCGGCGGATGCCGACGGCATCCTGGTCTACAACGCCCAGCATGAGGGCCTGACCAAGGCCTGGGTCGAAGGTTTTACCCGCGACACCGGGATCAAGGTCACCCTGCGCAATGGCGATGACAGCGAGATGGGCAACCAGTTGGTGCAGGAAGGCAACGCTTCCCCGGCAGACGTGTTCCTGACCGAGAACTCCCCGGCCATGGCCCTGGTGGATAACGCCGGGCTGCTGGCCAAGGTCGCGCCGACCACCCTGGAGCAGGTCGGTGCCGCTTACCGGCCGAGCCATGGCAACTGGGTGGGAATCGCAGCCCGCTCCACCGTGTTTGTCTACAACCCGGCCAAGCTCGGCTCCGACCAGTTGCCCAAATCGCTGATGGACCTGGCAACACCGGCCTGGAAAGGCCGATGGGCCGCCTCGCCCGCCGGAGCTGACTTCCAGGCCATCGTCAGTGCCGTCCTGGAGCTCAAGGGCGAAGCCGCCACCCTGGAATGGCTCAAGGGCATCAAGGCCAATGCCAGCCTGTATCGCGGCAACAGCGCGGTGCTCAAGGCCGTCAATGCCGGCCAGGTGGACAGTGGCGTGATCTATCACTACTACAGCTTCGTCGACCAGTCCAAGACCGGGGAAAACAGCAAGAACACCGCCCTGTACTACTTCAAGCACCAGGACCCGGGGGCTTTCGTCAGCCTTTCCGGGGGTGGCGTACTGGCCTCCAGCAAACACCAGGAACAGGCCCAGGCCTTCCTCGAGTGGATTACCAGCAAGCAGGGCCAAGAGGTACTCAAGAGCGGTCGCTCATTCGAATATGCCGTGGGCCAGGGCGCGCCTTCCAATTCGCAACTGGTGCCCCTGGCCGAACTGGATGCCCCCAAGGTCGATGCCGCCAGGCTCAACAGCAAGAAAGCCGTGGACCTGATGGGCCAGGCCGGTCTCCTGTAAGCCATGGCCGACGACCTGTCGCTGTCCAACGCCGCCGATATCGGCAAGGCCCGGGACACCACGCTGGCCGGCTATCGCCGTCGTGGCCTGGGCCCGGGGGCCGTGCCCTGGCTGTCGGCAACGGCCTTGCTGGTGTCGTTGCTGGCCTTGCTGCCCCTGGGGTTCGTCGTCGGTATCTCGATCCAGACCGGCTGGGCGACCATTGCCCAACTGCTGTTGCGCCCACGGGTCTTGGAGCTGCTGTACAACACCCTGTTGCTGCTGGCCCTGACGCTGCCGTTGTGCGTGCTGCTGGGCGTGGCCCTGGCCTGGCTCACAGAGCGCACCGACCTGCCGGGGCGCCGGGCCTGGTCCTTGCTGGCGGTGGCCCCCCTGGCCGTGCCGGCGTTCGTTCACAGCTATGCCTGGGTCAGCCTGCTGCCGGCCCTGCATGGATTGCCGGCCGCCGTGCTGGTGTCGGTGATTGCCTATTTCCCCTTCATTTACCTACCGGTCGCTGCCTCCTTGCGTCGGCTCGACCCGGCTATCGAAGACGTTGCCGAGTCCCTGGGGCTGCGGCCCTGGCCACTGTTCCTGCGGGTGGTGCTGCCACAACTGCGCCTGGCCATCGGCGGCGGTGCGTTGCTGGTGGGCCTGCACCTGCTGGCCGAGTATGGCCTCTACGCGATGATTCGCTTCGATACCTTCACCACCGCCATCTATGACCAGTTCCAGTCCACCTATAACGGACCTGCGGCCAATATGCTGGCCGGGGTGCTGGTTCTGTGCTGCTTGCTGTTGCTGACGATCGAGTCTGCCAGTCGAGGCCACGCCCGCTACGCCCGGGTCGGCTCCGGCAGCCCCAGGGCACAACGTGCCATGCGCTTGCAGGCGATTTCGCACTGCGCCGGCCTGGGGCTGACGACACTCACCAGCCTCCTGGCCCTGGGCGTTCCCCTATGGACCCTGGGCAAGTGGCTGCTGGCTGGCGGGATGGCCGTCTGGCAAGGCGCGGACTTGCTGCCCAGCCTGCAACAGACCCTGGTCCTGGCCAGCCTCGGCGCATTGCTGACCACCCTGGTCGCCCTGCCCCTGGCCTGGTTGTCGATCCGCGCCCCGGGCCCATTGCTGCGGTTGCTGGAAAGCTGCAACTACATCAGCAGCTCCCTGCCGGGCATCGTCGTCGCCCTGGCGCTGGTGACCATCAGCGTAAAATTCGCCCGGCCGCTTTACCAGACCAGCCTTTGCGTGCTCCTGGCCTACGCCCTGATGTTCCTGCCCCGGGCGCTGGTCAGCTTGCGGGCCGGTATCGCCCAGGCCCCGGTGGAGCTGGAAAACATCGCTCGCAGCCTGGGCCGTGGACCGCTGCAGGCCCTGTGGTGGATCACCCTGCGCCTGGCGGCCCCGGGTGCGGCGGCCGGGGCGGCGCTGGTATTCCTGGCCATCAGCAACGAGCTGACGGCCACCCTGCTGCTGGCACCCAACGGCACCCGGACCCTGGCGACCGGGTTCTGGGCCATGACCAGCGAAATCGACTATGCCGCGGCAGCGCCCTATGCCTTGCTGATGATCGTGCTTTCACTGCCGTTGACCGGCCTTCTCTACCAACAGTCCAGGCGCAGCGCAGGCCGATGAATACCCTTGAACTCCATGCAGTGCATAAATCCTTCGGCCCAGTAGCGGCGCTGACCGATATCAACCTTTGCGTACCCTCTGGCAGTCGCACGGCAATCGTCGGCCCCTCGGGCTCCGGCAAGACCACCCTTTTGCGCATGATTGCCGGTTTCGAATTCCCCGACCGCGGGTGCATTACCCTCGACGGCCAGGTCATGGTCGACGACCAGGGCGCGGTACCTGCCCACCAGCGCCTGATCGGCTATGTCCCGCAGGATGGCGCGCTGTTCCCGCACTTGAGCGTGGCGGCCAATGTCGGTTTCGGCCTGCCAGGGAGCCAGGACAGCAAGCGCCAGCGCATCGCTGAACTGCTGGAAATGGTCGCCCTGGAGGCCAACATGGCAACACGCTGGCCCCATGAGCTGTCCGGCGGCCAGCAACAACGAGTGGCCCTGGCGCGCGCCCTGGCCCAACGCCCGCGGTTGATGTTGCTGGATGAACCTTTCTCCGCCCTGGATACCGGCTTGCGGGCCTCGATGCGCAAGACCGTCGCCCGCCTGCTGGCCGATACCGGAGTGACCACGGTCATGGTTACCCACGATCAGGCCGAAGCCTTGTCCTTTGCCGACCAACTGGTAGTCATGCGCCAGGGCCGGCTGATCCAGGCCGGCCCTCCCCTGGAGCTGTACCAGCACCCGCAGGATGCGCAGACGGCGTTGTTCCTGGGCGATGCCGTGCTGCTACCGGCGCACCTGGACAACGGACTGGCCCACTGCGACCTCGGCGTGCTGCCTGTACGCGATTCGGCTGCCAGGGGCCAAGCCACGATCATGTTGCGCCCCGAGCAATTGCAACTGGCTCCAGAGGCCCCGGGAAGCGGGGTCGCAACCGGTTGCGTCGCCGTGGTCAAAGATTGCGACTTCGCCGGCAACACCTGCACCCTCAATGTCGCCCTGGCCACCGCTAGCGGTGGCGAGCAGCTGGTGCCGGTACGCAATCAGGGCCCCCACCTGCCGGCCCCGGGTACTCGGGTAAGGATTTGCACCCAGGGCCTGGCACATGTCCTGGGTGCGACAACAGCAACTTGAGCCACGCCTTGGCGGCGCACGCGATTCGGCCTGATACTGGCGCGATACCCGCCCATGGCGGGCGCAGTGAGCTCCACTCTGAACAAGGATTGAACAATGACCGAGCCTGCCGACGCAGCAGATGAGTACGTAATGATGCAGGCGGCCCACTGGTGCATCCGCCTGCGCGAGGACGACTGCAGCCTCGCGGAACGCCAGGCCTTCGAGGACTGGCTACTGAGCGACCCGAGCCATGCCTGTGAGTACTCCAGGATGCTGGAAGTCTGGGACCTGACCGGCCAGCTCGTCCCCGGCACGCCGGCGGCCTGAGTCCGGTGGACTACAGGTCGAAACGGTCCATGGCGCGACGACGTTCGTTGTCGTCGCGCAGGTCATAGCTGGCGGTGGTCTGGATATTGGTGTGATGGGCCAGTTTCTGGGCGATCGCCAGGTCATGCTCTTCGATCCCCCGAGTAATGAACGAACGACGAAAATCATGGGGCGTGATCCGCACGCCCACCTCGGCTCCTCGCTGCCGAGCGATGGAGTAGATGGCATGCTTGCTGATACGTTCACGGATGATATGGCCGCCGCGGCGAATGCGATTGAACAGGAATGGATCATCGGCCTGCCCCTTGGGCAGGCGTTCGCGGCGCAGGTCGAGCCAGGCTTGCAGCTTGTGGAAGGCCCAGGCCGGCGCGTACTTGATCAACTGCTTGTTGCCCTTGGCCAGCACCTCGAGGCTGCGCTGGTCGAAGTCCACCTGGGCCAGGTCAAGGTTCACCGATGTTCATGACTCCGCGCAGGGCATTGACGTACAGCGAAGAGGTATTGGGAGCGTAGCCATCGCGACGCAAGGTCGCGACCAGGGCGGTGACATGCTCCGGCTGCAGCTGGTGCCAGGGGAGGTCCTCGAGGTTCATGTCCTCATACTCCAGGCGGTCGGCCGTGTCCTGCAGCACATAGCGCAGGGTCGACTGGCTGGAGGGCGCCAATCGCGCCAGGTACAGGCCCAAGGGATTGGTCGCGCCGATGTTTTCGCTGGCTTGTTCGATGGGCGCAGTCATGGACATATGTAACAAACCGGTTGCACTTGATAGCGCCTTGACCAGTTGCGAAAAATCCTTGGGTGGCACCCTTTTCTGCTCGCCTTAAACCCGCTAAAACTGGCGGCTACAGCCAATTGATGAACAAAATTAACAAAAAACTGAACCCTGGCTGTCTAGCTCGCAGAAAAACGGAGTTTTGGCTTCTTTTTCATATTCGTTTCACATTTTTGCGCTTAATCTCAGCCACCGACGGCCCAGGGGCCTAGTGCAGCTGTTTCACAGTTTGCACGGGTAACGCCTTGATCCACTTTACTTTTCACAATCATCGTCTTTACTCATTTGCTGCATGGAACGCCACGCTGGCCCAATCAACCGGATGTGCCCGATGACCACCGCCCCCCGCGCTCCATGAACGTTGTTCGCACGCTGCACCCTTACCCCCAGCTTTCGCATTGTGTAGACCCGAGGTAACCATGAACCAGGCTTTCCTTCCTTTCTCGCGCCCGAGCATTGGCGACGAAGAGGTGGCCGCTGTAGAGCAGGTTCTGCGCTCCGGCTGGATCACCACCGGCCCGAAAAACCAGGAACTCGAACAGCTCTTCGCCGAACGTGTCGGCGCCCGCCATGCCGTGGCCCTGTCCTCGGCCACCGGCGCCATGCACATCACCCTGCTGGCCCTGGGCATCGGCCCCGGCGATGAAGTCATCACCCCCTCCCAGACCTGGGTTTCCACCGCCAACATGATCTGCCTGCTGGGGGCGACCCCGGTGTTCGTCGATGTCGATCCCGACACCCTGATGAGCGACGCAGCGACCATCGAGGCCGCGATCACTCCCAGGACCAAGGCGATCATCCCGGTGCACTACGCGGGTGCCGCTTTCGACCTCGACCCGCTCTACGCCCTGGCGGACAAGCACGGTATCGCAGTGATCGAAGACGCCGCCCATGCCGCCGGCACCACCTACCGCGGTCGCGAGATCGGCGCCCGGGGCACGGCGATCTTCTCCTTCCATGCGATCAAGAACATGACCTGCGCCGAGGGCGCGATGTTCGTCAGCGATGACGAGGCCCTGGCCAACCGGGTGCGCATGCTCAAGTTCCATGGCCTGGGCGTGGACGCCTACGACCGCCTGACCCATGGCCGCAAGCCCCAGGCCCAGGTGATCGAGCCCGGCTTCAAGTACAACCTGGCGGACATGAACGCCGCCATTGCCCTGGTGCAACTGCAACGCCTGGACTCGATCAACGCCCGTCGCGAAGTCCTGGCCAAGGCCTACCTGGAGCGCCTGGCCGGCCTGCCGGTGCAACCGTTGCACCTGCCGCAGTATCCGCAGCAGCACAGCTGGCACCTGTTCATCCTGCGCATCGATGCCGAGCGTTGCGGGCTGGATCGCGAAGCCTTCATGAAGGGCCTGCAGGAGCAGAACATCGGCACCGGCATCCACTTCATCGCGACCCACATGCACACCTACTACCGCCAGCGTTTCCCCGACGTGCACCTGCCGCACACCGAGTGGAACTCCGCGCGGCTGTGCTCGATCCCACTGTTTCCGGACATGACCCTCGAC
This sequence comes from Pseudomonas sp. KCJK8993, assembly GCF_046230915.1. Classification (NCBI taxonomy): domain Bacteria; kingdom Pseudomonadati; phylum Pseudomonadota; class Gammaproteobacteria; order Pseudomonadales; family Pseudomonadaceae; genus Pseudomonas; species Pseudomonas sp. KCJK8993. The sequence goes on along the minus strand of NZ_JBJJLO010000069.1, from coordinate 28,233 downwards.
GATGTCGAGCGGGTCGCCGGCGCCATTGAAAACCTCCTGGACTGACCCCCTTGAAACCTTATCCCATTCAGTTCGTGTCGATCGTCATCCCGGTCTACAACGAAGAACAGAGCCTTCCCGAGCTCCTGCGACGTACCGAAGCGGCCTGCCGCCTGCTCAAGCACGACTTTGAAATCGTCCTGGTGGACGATGGCAGCCGCGACGAGTCGGCCAACATCCTGCAAGCCGCCGCCGAACGCGAAGGCAGCCCGGTGGTGGCGGTGATCCTCAACCGCAACTACGGCCAGCACGCAGCGATCATGGCCGGTTTCGAGCAGTGCCGCGGCGATGTGGTGATCACCCTCGATGCCGACCTGCAGAACCCGCCGGAAGAGATTCCACGCCTGGTGGCCCAGGCCGAACTGGGCTACGACGTGGTCGGCACCGTGCGCAACAACCGCCAGGATTCGGCTTTCCGCCGCTGGCCGTCGAAGCTGATCAACCTCGCGGTGCAGCGCTCCACCGGGGTCGCCATGAGCGACTACGGCTGCATGCTGCGTGCCTATCGCCGAACCATCATCGACGCGATGCTGGCCTGCACCGAGCGCAGCACCTTCATCCCGATCCTGGCCAACAGCTTCGCCCGGCATACCACCGAGGTGCTGGTGGAGCACGCCGAGCGCGAGCACGGCGACTCCAAGTACAGCCCGATGCGCCTGGTCAACCTGATGTTCGACCTGATCACCTGCATGACCACCACGCCCCTGCGCTTGCTGAGCATCATCGGTTTCGGCATGGCCGGCCTGGGCGCGCTGTTCGCCTTGATGCTGATCGTCCTGCGGTTGATCTTCGGCGCGACCTGGGCTGGCGACGGCACCTTCGTCTTGTTCGCGGTGCTCTTCGTGTTCACCGGCGGCCAGTTCATCGGCATGGGCCTTTTGGGTGAATACCTGGGGCGCATGTACAGCGACGTGCGAGCCCGCCCACGCTTCTTCATCGAAAGAGTCTTGCGCAGCCACCCGGCGGTTCCGGCCCCGGTTGTGACTGTCGACGGTTTAACTTCCACCCATACTGATCAGGTCTCCCAATGAGCAATAAAGCTGTCGTCTTCGCCTACCACGATATTGGCTGTGCTGGCATCGAAGCCCTGCTCAACGCAGGTTATGAGATCGCCGCGGTGTTCACCCATGCCGATGACCCGAAGGAAAACACCTTCTATGGTTCCGTCGCGCAACTGTGCGCCCGCAAGGGTATCGCCGTGCATGCCCCGGAGGATGCCAACCACCCGCTGTGGATCGAGCGCATCGCCAAGCTCAATCCCGACTACCTGTTCTCCTTCTACTACCGCAACCTGCTGAGCGAGCAGCTGCTGGCCACCGCCAGCAAGGGCGCGTTCAACCTGCACGGCTCCCTGCTGCCCCGCTACCGTGGCCGCGCCCCAGCGAACTGGGTCCTGGTAAAAGGCGAGACCGAGACCGGCGTGACCCTGCACCGCATGGTCAAGCGCGCCGATGCCGGCGCGATCATCGCCCAGGAACGCGTGGCCATCGAGCGCAGCGACACCGCGCTGAGCCTGCACCACAAGCTGCGTGATGCCGCCGCCAGCCTGCTGCGCGACACCCTGCCGGCACTGGCCCAGGGCAAGATCAGCGAAACCGTCCAGGATGAATCCAAAGCCAGCTACTTCGGCCGGCGTACCGCCGCGGACGGCAAGCTGGACTGGAAACGCCCGGCCGAAGAACTGTTCAACCTGGTGCGTGCCGTGACCCAGCCCTACCCTGGCGCCTTCTGCGCCGTCGGTGAGCACAAGCTGATCGTCTGGAGCGCCGAGGTGGCCAAGGGCAACGAAGGCCAGGCTCCGGGCCGGGTCATCAGCGTCGATCCGCTGCGCATCGCCTGTGGCGAAGACTCCCTGGTCATCACCTCCGGCCAGCGCAACGCCAACGGCCTGTACCTGAGCGGCCCGCAACTGGCCAACGAACTGGGCCTGGTGGACGGCTCCCTGCTGCGCGGCGCCGAGTCCGGCCGCAAGCCACGTCGGACCCGGGTGCTGATCCTGGGGGTCAACGGTTTCATCGGCAACCACCTGTCCGAGCGCCTGCTGCGCGACGACAAGTACGAAGTCTACGGCCTGGACATCGGCTGCGACGCCATCGAGCGCCTGCGCAGCCACCCGAACTTCCACTTCGTCGAAGGCGACATCAGCATTCACTCCGAGTGGATCGAGTACCACATCAAGAAGTGCGACGTGGTGCTGCCGCTGGTGGCCATCGCCACCCCGATCGAATACACCCGTAACCCGCTGCGCGTATTCGAACTGGACTTCGAAGAGAACCTCAAGCTGGTCCGCTACTGCGTGAAGTACAACAAGCGGGTGATCTTCCCGTCGACGTCGGAAGTCTATGGCATGTGCCAGGACAAGAACTTCGACGAAGACAACTCCAACCTGATCGTCGGCCCGATCAACAAGCAGCGCTGGATCTACTCGGTCTCCAAGCAACTGCTGGACCGCGTGATCTGGGCCTACGGCGCCAAGGGCCTGAACTTCACCCTGTTCCGTCCATTCAACTGGATGGGGCCGCGCCTGGACCGCCTGGACTCGGCACGTATCGGCAGCTCCCGGGCCATCACCCAGTTGATCCTCAACCTGGTGGAAGGCACCCCGATCCGCCTGTTCGACGGTGGCGAGCAGAAGCGCTGCTTCACCGACATCGCCGACGGCATCGAGGCCCTGGCCCGCATCGTCGACAACGAGAACGACTGCTGCAACGGCCAGATCATCAACATCGGCAACCCGGACAACGAAGCCAGCATCCGCCAGTTGGGCGAAGAGCTGCTGCGTCAGTTCGAGGCCCACCCACTGCGTGGCAACTTCCCGCCATTCGCCGGTTTCCGCGAAGTGGAAAGCAAGGCTTTCTACGGCGCCGGCTACCAGGACGTGGAACACCGCAAGCCAAGCATCGAGAACGCCAAGCGCCTGCTGGACTGGGAACCGACCGTGGAGATGAGCCAGACCATCGGCAACACCCTGGACTTCTTCCTGCGCGAAGCCATGCTGGAAATCGCCGATCGCGCCAAAGAAGAAGCACGCTGATGCAGGCAGGTCTGCGCATTGATGTCGATACCTACCGCGGCACCCGGGAGGGGGTGCCACGGCTGCTCGAAACGCTGGATGAAGCCGGGGTCAAGGCCACGTTCTTCTTCAGCGTCGGGCCGGACAACATGGGGCGCCACCTGTGGCGCCTGATCCGTCCGCAGTTCCTCTGGAAAATGCTGCGGTCCAATGCTGCCGGCCTGTATGGCTGGGACATTCTCCTGGCCGGCACCGCCTGGCCAGGCAAACCCATCGGCCGGGACCTGGGGCACTTGATGCGCCAGACCCTGGCTGCCGGGCATGAAGTCGGCCTGCACGCCTGGGATCACCACGGCTGGCAGGCCAACACCGGACGCTGGAGCCAGGCCCAGCTGATCGAACAGATCCGCCGTGGCGTCGACAGCCTCAACGATATTCTCGGGCAAGCGGTGAGCTGCTCGGCATCCGCCGGTTGGCGTGCCGATGAGCGGGTCATCGAAGCCAAACAACAATTCGGCTTTCGCTACAACAGCGATTGCCGCGGCCAGAGCCTGTTCCAGCCACGCTTGGCGGACGGCGGCCTGGGCGCGCCACAGATTCCGGTAGACCTGCCGACCTTCGACGAAGTCGTCGGCCCGGTGGTGTCGAGCGCTGATTTCAACGCCTTCATCCTCGACCGGTTCAAGCCAGGCAAGCTCAATGTCTACACCATCCACGCCGAAGTAGAAGGGATTCTGATGGCCAATGACTTCCGCCAGCTGCTGGCCAGTGCCAAGCAGCGCGACATTCATTTCCAACCCCTGGGAGACCTGCTCCCGGCGGATATCTCCAGCCTGCCGGCAGGCCAGGTGGTACGCGGCGCCCTGGAAGGCCGCGAAGGCTGGCTGGGAGTGCAAGGAGCATGAGCAGACGCTGGGCCCTGTCGCTGCTGCTGGTCGCTTTCGGCCTGTTCTACCTCCTGCCCATGGCCACCCATGGCCTGTGGATTCCCGATGAAACGCGCTATGCGCAGATCAGCCAGGAAATGCTCCATGGCGGTCAATGGGCATCGCCGCATTTCATGGGCATTCGCTACTTCGAAAAGCCGGTGGCCGGTTATTGGTTCATGGCCATCGGCCAAGCGCTGTTCGGTGACAACCTGTTCGGCGTGCGCCTGGCCTCGGCCCTGAGCACCGGCCTGAGCGTGGTCCTGGCCTACCTGTTGGCCATGCGCTTGTGGAACGACTCACGCAAGGCTGTGGCCAGTGCCTTGCTGTACATGAGTTTTACCGTCGTGGCGCTGCTGGCCGGCTACGCCAACCTCGATCCGCAGTTCACCTTCTGGGTCAACCTGAGCCTGGTGGCGTTGTGGTTCACGTTCGACTGCAAGACTTCCCGCGGACAGTTGCTGGCCTGGGTAGTCCTGGGCCTGGCCTGCGGCATGGGCTTCATGACCAAGGGCTTCCTGGCCTGGTTGCTGCCGGTGCTGGTGGCCCTGCCCTACGCCATCTGGCAGAAACGCCTGCGCTCGTTGCTGGTCTTGGGTGGCATCGGCGTACTCGTCGCGGTCCTCATCAGCCTGCCCTGGGCCTTGGCGGTACATGCCCAGGAGCCGGACTACTGGCGTTTCTTCTTCTGGCACGAGCATATTCGCCGTTTCGCCGGTGAAGATGCCCAGCACGCCTCGCCATGGTGGTACTACCTGCCATTGCTGGTGGCTTTCAGTGTGCCCTGGGTCATGCTGCTGCCAGCCACGTTCAAACAAGCCTGGCACCAGCGGCGCCTGGGCAGTAGCGGTTTCCTGCTGTTGTGGCTGGTGCTGCCACTGGCCTTCTTCAGCCTGAGCAAGGGCAAGTTGCCCGCCTATATCCTGCCGTGCCTGTTGCCTCTGGCGCTGCTGATGGGCAATGCCCTGATGGATCGCCTGGGCAACAAGCAGACGCGCCTCATCAGTCTCAATGGCCTGCTCAATTTGCTGGCGGGCCTGCTGGGGCTCCTGGCGCTGGTGTACTTCCAGCTGAAAAAACCGGTGTACGTGGATGAACCGCAGCACCTGGTGCTGGTGTACGTCCTGCTGCTGGGCTGGATCCTCAGCAACCTGCTGGCGGCCATGCGTCCGTCGACCCTGTGGGCTGCCCCGGCCCTGGGCAGCTTCCTGCTGGTGGCGCTGGCCCCGGCGGCCCTGCCCAACTCGGTGGTCTACAACAAGATTCCCGATCAGTTCATCATCGATCACGTCGCTGAGCTGAGCGCATCCAAGAACCTGCTGAGCAACGATCTGGGCGCGGCATCGGCCCTGGCCTGGCGCCTGCGCCGCAGCGACGTGACCCTGTACAACACCGAGGGCGAGTTGAAGTACGGCCTGGCCTATGACGATTCGGCCCAGCGCAAGGTCGACCTGGACCAGGTCCAGCCGTGGATAGCCGAAGCTCGCAAGCAAGGCCCCGTGGGCGTGGTCATGCGGGTCAAGAGCAGCGATGAAGAGCATGAAGTCCAGCTCCTGCCACCGGATGCCAAGCGCTATGCCCAGGGCAATATCGTGATCTTCATCATTCCCCAGAGCCAGCCATGAGCCTGTTGCTGCTATTGCTGGCCTGCGGGCTCACCTGCCTGGGCCAGGTGGCACAGAAATTCGCCGTGGAAAGCTGGCGCGACCAGCCCTCGGACCTGCTGGCCAAGTTGCGTTCGGGCTGGTTGTGGCTGGCCCTGTTCAGCCTCGGCCTGGGCCTGTTGGTATGGCTGCTGGTATTGCAGCGCATGGAAGTGGGTGTGGCCTACCCGATGCTCAGCCTGAATTTCGTGCTGGTCACCCTGGTTGCCCGTTTCGTCTTCCACGAACCCATCGACCGCCAGCATTGGCTGGGGGTCGCCCTGGTGATCGGCGGCGTAGTGCTGCTGGGGCGTCACGCATGAGCCGGGCCAAGGGCTTCGCCTTCGCCCTGGGCAGCGTAGTGCTGGTCAGCGGGGCACAACTGGCCATGCGCTGGAGCATGACGCGCCTGCCCGCGCCCCAGCAGTGGCTGGAGGCCCTGGGTAACGGCAGCGTCGACCTGGCCGCCCTGGCGGTAGTCGTCGCGGCGATCTTCGCCTATGCCCTGTCGATGCTCTGCTGGCTGCTGGCCCTGCGCGACCTGCCACTGGGCCGGGCTTATTCGCTGTTGAGCATCAGCTATGCGCTGGTCTACCTGCTCGCCGCCGGCCTGCCGCTGTTCAACGAGCCGTTCACGCTTTCCAAAACCCTTGGGGTGGCCTTGGTCATCCTCGGGGTCATCACCATCAACTCTCGATCTGCACCCGCGACAAGTCCCAGGAATACCCCATGAAAATCAGTGTATTTGGAAGTGGTTATGTCGGCCTCGTACAGGCTGCCGTGTTGGCTGAAGTCGGCCACGATGTCATCTGCATGGACATCGATGAGCAAAAAGTCAAACAGCTGCAACAAGGACACGTGAGCATCTTCGAACCCGGGCTTGCGAGCCTGGTCAAGGAAAACCTCGAGGCCAAGCGCCTGCACTTCACCCACGACGAGAAACTCGCGGTGCAACACGGCCAGGTGCTGTTCATTGCCGTTGGCACGCCCTCGAGCGAAGACGGCTCGGCCGACCTGCGCTACGTGCTGTCGGTGGGCGATGCCGTGGCCCGCCACCGTGAGCAGCCGCTGATCCTGGTGGAGAAATCCACCGTACCGGTAGGCACCGGCGATACCCTCAAGGCCCACATCGAGAAAGCCCTGGACGGTCGTCCGCTGCAATTCGATATCGTCTCCAACCCGGAATTCCTCAAGGAAGGCTCGGCGGTTTCCGACTGCCGTCGCCCGGACCGGATCATCATCGGTTGCGCCCGCGAAGAAGTACGCGACGTGATGCGCGACCTGTATGCGCCGTTCAACCGCAACCACGACCGCATCATGTTCATGGACCTGCGCAGCGCCGAGCTGACCAAGTACGCCGCCAACTGCATGCTGGCGACCAAGATCAGCTTCATCAACCAGATCGCCGAACTGGCCGAGCACCTGGGGGCCGATATCGAGTCGGTACGCTTGGGGATCGGTGCCGACACTCGTATCGGCTACCACTTCATCTACCCTGGCTGCGGCTATGGCGGCTCGTGCTTCCCCAAGGACATGCGCGCCCTGATCCACAGCGCCGAGCAGGCCCATTGCTCCAGCGACCTGCTGCAAGCGGTGGAAGCCATCAACGAGCGGCAGAAGCACAAGCTGTTCGAGCGTATCAAGGCGTTCTACAAGGGCGACCTGAAAGGCAAGACCTTCGCCCTGTGGGGCCTGGCATTCAAGCCCAACACCGACGACATGCGCGATGCCCCGAGCCGGGTGCTGCTCGATGCGCTGTTCGCCGCCGGCGCCGAGGTCCGGGCCTTCGACCCGGAAGCCATGCAGGAAACCCAGCGCCTGTACCCGGATGAGTCGCGCCTGATGCTCATGGGCACCCCGGAGTCGGTGCTCAACGGCGCCGACGCCCTGATCATCTGCACCGAGTGGCAGCAGTTCAAGGCCCCGGACTTCGAGCTGATCCAGCAGCGCCTCAAGGCGCCGGTGATCTTCGACGGCCGCAACCTGTACGACGCCGAACGCCTGGCCCGTAACGGCTTCACTTACTTCCCGATCGGTCGCGGCGAATCGCGCAACCTGCCGATCCCCCATCAGCAGTGGTCCGCCGAGGCCTGAATGAGCACGCACTCCAGCTCCCCTTCGAACACATTACTTTGGCAATCGTTGGGGCTGGGGCTGCTGACTTTGCTGCTGTTCTGCGCCGGCGCCGACCATCAGTCGGCGATCGGCTTCGATTCCCGGTTCGTCCTGTTCGCCAAGGAAATGCTGCGCCATGGCCCGGGGTTCTTCCCCACCACCTACGGCGAGCCCTATGCCGACTACACCAGCGCCTCGACCCTGCTGGTGTGGCTGTTCTCGCTTCCCGGCGGGCAGGTCACCAGCTTCACCGCCTGGTTGCCCACGGCCATCGCCTCGGCACTGATCGTCAGCCTGCTCTATCGCCTGCTGGCGCCCTACTCTCGCACCTGGGCGTTGTCGAGCATCGCCCTGTTGCTGCTGAGCAATACCTTCATCAGCGAAACCCGCGCGGTATCCCTTGACCAGATGCTCGCCGCCGTGTCCCTGGCGGTGTTCTACCTGGGTTACGCCCATGACCATTTCGCCGCGCCCCGGCGCCTGGGCTGGATCCTGCTGTTGCTGGTAGTGGGTTTCGCCATTCGTGGACCCATCGGCCTGGTGATCCCCACCGGCATGCTATGCAGCTATTACCTGTTGGCAGGCCAGTGGCGGCGCCTGTTCGGCTTCGGCTTCAGCGCCCTCGGATTACTGGCGGCGTGCGTTGCCCTGCTGCTGTGGCTGGCCAAGCTCAGCGGCGGCCAGGCATTCGTCGACGATGTGATCCGCATGCAGTTCATGGGGCGCATGGACGGCAGCGAAGGCTCCAGTGATGTCTTCTATTACTTCACCAGTTCCCTGGGCAACTACGCCCTGGCCTACCCGCTGGCGCTCCTGGCCTGGGTCGCCGTGCTGCTGGGCCGCTCGGGCGAACCGGCCAGCCCGGCCCTCAGGCTGCTGCGCTGGAGCACCGCGGCGGCGCTGGTGGTGATGATCGGCCTGTCGATTCCCCAGGCGAAGAAGGCGCGCTACCTGCTGCCGATGCTGCCCATGGCGGCCATCATCGCCAGCTATCCGTTCCAGGCCCATGGCGGCCGGCCGATGGCTTGGCTGCGCGGATTGATCCAGGGCCTGTGGCTGCTATTGCCGGCACTGCTGATGGTGGGCCTGGTGGTGTTGCGGCGCAAATTCCCCGACCAATTGACCAGCCTCACTCCCATGCTGGTGGTGCTGGGGCTGCTCCAACTGCTGTCCCTGGCGTTGCTGTTCAAGCGCCAGTGGCGCGCCGTGGGCTTGGCCTACAGCGCTGTGCTGGCGGTCTGGGCCTGTTACATCGGGGTGTTCGAACCCGTCCAGCACCGGCTCTACGACACCCGGGCCTTCAGCCAGGCGGCGCTGCGCCTGATCGAGGAGCAGCCGGCGCCGCTGGTCCTGCACCGCATGGGCAAGGACGCCAAGGCGATCAAGTTCATGGTCAACCTGGACCGCGACCTGCAGCCGCGCTTCACCGACCAGGCCGCGGCGCTGGAGCAGATGGCCGGGCCGGCCTGGATCATCCTCGACCAGGATGACCTCGCCGACCTGCAAGGCAGTCCCCTGGCCGGACTGAAACCGGCGCTCAGCGCACGCTTCGACAAGAACGACTTCGTCCTCCTGCACTTGCCCGGCCCCGCCTTGCCACAGCCCTGAAGCCGTTGCACAAGGCCCCGGCGGCTCCTTACACTCGCGCCCATGACCATTGAAATCCGCCGGGCGCGAGTGCCCGATGCCCGCTTCCTCCCCGCCATCGAAACTTCCGCTGCCACGCTGTTTCGCCGCGATCCGCAACTCGCCTGGCTGGCCGACGCGCCAGTGGCGGATAGCGCTTGCCACGAGCAACGCATCCGCACCCAGGTGGTCTGGGTGGCCATCGCCGACAATGCTGGCCCGTGCGCTTTTCTCGCCGCCCAGGTCTTCGGCCCGCAGTTGCATGTATGGGAGGTCTCGGTAGCCAGCGACCACCAGGGCCGGGGTATCGGCAAGGCCCTGCTGCAGGCCGCGATCGAACATGCGCGCCAGCGAGGGCTCGAGGCCCTGACCCTGAGCACCTTCCGCGAGTTGCCGTGGAACGAACCCTTCTATCGGCGCCTGGGCTTCGTCACCCTGGAGACGGCCCGGCTGCCGGCGCGCCTGCGCCAGGTCCTGGCCGACGAGGCCGAGCACGGGCTGCCGGCGCAGCGGCGCTGCGCCATGCACCTGCTGCTCTAGCGAATGCAGCACCGGGTAGATTCATGCGCCTGGCAGATCAGGGCTTGAATGCAAAAAAACTGCACTTAAAGAGCATTATTATGAATTTGCCAGTCACCGTATCGATCGGCAAACTGCGCCCGTTCCTCCCCCAAATGTTGGAACGTTCAAGGGCTTTCTGGTGATCCAGGCAAGCCCTTCTTTTTGCCCGCCGTCTGTAAATGGATCGTTGTCATCGATGTTCGCCCGCTGGAAACCCGCTGCCATCAATACCCGTCCCCTGGAATGGAGCCGCGCCGCCCTCGGCATGGCCCTGGGAACCCTGTTCAGTGTCTGGTTCTGCGCCCAGGTATTCGGCATGCCCGTGGCCGTGCACCTGATCGGCCCCCTCGGTGCCTCGGCGGTGCTGCTGTTCGCAGTGTCCTCCGGGGCCCTGGCGCAACCCTGGTCGATCCTCGGTGGCTACCTGTGCGCCGCGGTAATGGCGCTGTTGGTGGCCCAGGTGCTGGGGCGTAGCCTGGGCAGCGCCTGCCTGGCCGCAGGCATGGCAGTGGTGCTGATGTGCTGGCTACGTTGCTTGCATCCGCCGGCTGGTGCGGTGGCCCTGACCCTGGTGCTGGCCGACCCGGACAGCATCGCCCTGGGCTGGCTGGAGCTGGGGCCGGTGATGCTGGCCGCCGCCAGCTTGCTGGCCAGCGCCCTGGCCTATAACAACCTGACCCGCACTCGCTACCCCAAGGGGCCGAGCGAGCCGCCGGCGGTCCTGGTTCCAGCCTCCGCCACCGACAGCCTGGCGATCACCGCCGCCGACCTGAAGCTGGCCCTGGAGGAAATGGAAGAGTTCTTCGACGTCACGCCCGAGGATCTCGAGCAACTGGTCCACGCCAGCGAGGCCCACGCTCGGCGCCGCAGCATCGGCCAGGTGCTGGCCTCGGCCTCCGAACCGCGCCCCTGAGGCCGCGCTTGTCGCTGTCGCGGTTCGCCCCTGGAGTCAGTTGATCGGCGACCAGCGCTGGGACCAGTCGGTGTCCTGGCCAATCACTTCGCGCAAGACCTCGAAGGCTCGCTGCAAGGGAGCCGAATCGCGCTCCCGGGCATAGAGCAGGTAGGTGGGGAAACTGAACTCCGGGGCCTTCTCCACTCGCTCCAGTACGCCGCTGTCCAGATAGCTCTGGACCACCCGGGTACGGAAATAGCCGCTGCCGCCGGAATCGAGGATGAACTGCAGCGCCAGGGGCCCAAGGTTGAAACCCACCGCGGCCTTTGCCTGTTCAGGCAGTGCGGCGTCGTGCTGGCGCCGGAAATCCTCGCCCCAGTCGATATACACATAGGGCTCCGGGCGTCCGGCCAGGCGTACCAGGATCAGCTTCTCCTCCAGCAGTTGCTCAACCTGCAGGCCTGGCGAGTACAGCGGCTGGAATACCAGCGCCGCATCCAGCACGCCCAACTCCAGTTGACGCTGCAAGCTCGCGCCATCGCCGATCTGGGTCCGCACCGCATGGTTGGGCAAGGCCTGGCGCAGGCGCCGTACCCAATGCAGCATCAACGGATTGCACAGGCTCAATTCGCCCCCCACATGCAGCACATTGCGATAACCGGCCAAGAGCGGCAGGTCGCGCTGGGCCGCTTCCCAGGTCTGCACCAGTTGGTTGGCGTAGGTGATGAAGGCTTCGCCGTCGGCCGTGGGACGGGCCCCGGCCCGGTTGCGCACCAGCAGCTTGCAGTTGAGCTGGCCTTCCAGGTTCTGTACCCGGGCACTGATGGCGGTCTGGGTCAGGTGCAGGCGCTCGGCGGCGGCGATCAGGCTGCCGCTGCGAACGATTTCCAGGAAGGTGCGGGCCAGCTCGATATCCATACTGCCTCGAGAGCGTCAAAGTCGAGCGCCATTGTAGCGACCCGTTTGCCGGGAACCAGTGGCAGCGTCCGGAGATTCACCCACGGCTGCGGCACTGGCGATACTGACCGCAAACTAACAGCCAGGATATCTTCATCAAAGCCAAGTAAATTTTTATTCCCGCAAAGCCGCAGGATGATTGACCCGGCAATATAAATTACAACTTCGACATGTTACTTCGTGAAATATTCAGCGCATATTGGCAAACGAATTTTTCACAAGACACCCACTGATTATCGACATGGATTTCCCAAAGATTAATCCACTGCCAGCCTTGGAACTTGCCAATGTCGCGATCAATAAATTCATCTTCCAGACGTCCATCAAAACAACTTCCACGTTACTTGCTGGTGGGCGCGATCGCCACCGCGGCTCATTACGTGGTGTTCCTGCTGCTACTCGGTCCCCTGCCGGCGCTGTTGGCCAGTTTGCTGGGCGCCAGCCTGGGAACCTGGCTCAGCTACCAGGGCAACAAGCGCTGGACCTTTGCCCGGGGCGATTGCCAGGCTCGTAGCGACCAGGCCTGGCGCTTCTGCGTCACGGCCGCCGTATACAACCTCGGCAATGCTTTGCTGATGCTGTGCCTGCTGGCCCTGGCACCGGACTGGCCGTTATCGATGCAACTAGTGAGTACCTTCTGCCTGACCTTGGGCAGCTACTGGATAAACCGGACCTGGACTTTTAAAAATGAAATTGCCTAGCCACGCGCAAGTAGACAATCACCCAGTCATCAGCGTCATTGTCTGCTGTTATAACGAAGCCCATGTATTGCCGGAGTTCCACCATCGCTTGACATTGGTATTGAGCGCCCTGCCGGTGGCCTATGAAATTCTCTATGTCAACGATGGCAGCCAGGATGGAAGTTATGAACTACTGGAACAGTTCTGCCGCGCGCCCCGGGTGCGCTGCTTGAACTTGAGCCGCAACTTTGGCAAGGAATCGGCAATGTCCGCCGGCATCGACCATGCGGCCGGGGATGCGGTGCTGTTCATCGATGCCGACCTGCAAGACCCGCCGGAACTGATCCCGGCCATGGTGCGCCATTGGCTGGCCGGCCACGACATCGTCAACATGCAGCGCAGCGACCGACGTAGCGATACCGCCGGCAAGCGCCTGAGCGCCCGGCTCTACTACAAGCTGATGAACCTGCTGGTGGACAAGTACCCGGTACCACCGGATGTCAGCGACTTCCGCCTGATCGGCCCCGCGCCATTGAACGCCCTGCGCCACATGCCCGAGCGGGCGACCTTGATGAAGGGCCTGGTCAACTGGCTGGGTTTCAAGACCGTGGAGATTCCCTATCGGAGGGCCCGGCGCAAGGCCGGCGAGTCGAAGTGGAGCCCCATGGCCCTGGTGGACCTGGCGATGGAGGGCGTCCTGGCCTTTTCCCGCAAGCCCCTGCGCTGGTTCAGCGTGCTCAGCCTGGCCACCCTGCTGTTGACCTGCTCCTACCTGTTGCACCAGTGGCTCGCCGACGCCTTCAGCATCGATCACCTGATCCTCGGTGCCATGGCCCTGGCACTGGTGGGCATCGCCATGGTCGGCGAATATATCGGCGCCGCATTGGTCGAGGTCAAGCGCCGACCGCTGTACTTCCTGCACAGCACCTTCGGCGGCTTCCCCCGACAATTGCCGGCACCTTCCACGACCCGGGCCGACGAACAAGAAGTGCTTCGATGAACAGACTTTCCACCCGCCACCTGTGGTGGCTGCTGTTGGGCATCCTCGGCCTGCGCCTGCTGACCCTGGGCCTGTATCCGTTGATGGACACCTCCGAAGCGCGCTATGCCGAGATGGCGCGCAAGATGCTGGAGCTCGATGATTGGGTGACCCCGATGTTCGACTACGGCGTGCCGTTCTGGGGCAAGCCGCCGTTAGCCTTCTGGAGCCAGGCCCTGGGCATGCAGTGGTTGGGCATCAACGAGCTGGCCGTGCGCCTGCCCGCCTGGCTGTTCCATATAGCCAGCTGTCTGTTGCTGATCCGCTTTGCCCGCGAAGAGTACGACGAGCGCATCGGTCTCTTGGCGGCCATCCTGTTCTCCAGCTCCGGCCTGGGGCTGCTGGCCGCTGGCGTGGTCTTGACCGACCCGGCCCTGAGCTTCTCGATCCTGCTGGCCAGCTACGGTTTCTGGCGCGGCGCGGTGCATGGCCGACGTGCCTGGGCCCTGGCCGGCTTCTTCGGCCTCGGCCTGGGGCTGTTGGCCAAGGGACCGCTGGTACTGGTGCTGGTGGGAGCCCAAGCCGGGCTCTGGACCCTGTTCAACCGGCAGTGGCGCGCCCTGCTGAACCTGCCCTGGTTAAGCGGCCTGGGGGTAATGCTGTTGGTGTCCGTTCCCTGGTACCTGTTGGCCGAATGGCGCACGCCCGGGTTTCTCGACTACTTCCTGGTGGGCGAGCACTGGAAACGCTATATGGTCAGCGACTGGCCTGGCGATCTGTACGGCAGCGCCCATGAACGCCCCTACGCCAGCATCTGGCTGGAACTGCTGATGGCACTGCTGCCCTGGAGCCTGTTGCTGCCGTTGCTGTACCGGGTCTATCGACCGTCCGCCTGCCTGGACCTGCGCCTGAGCTTCATCAGCTGGTGGGCCGTGGTCACCCCACTGTTCTTCACCTTCTCCAGCAATATCCTGTGGACCTACGTCCTCCCCGCCCTGCCCGCCTGGTGCCTGCTGCTGGCGCTGGCCCTGACCACGCCACGGCGGGCCGATGGCAAGACAGTCTCGCCAGGGTGGCTGGGATTGGCCTTGCTGCTGCCCCTGGGCCTGCTGTTCACCGTGACCCAGGGCGCGGCCCTGCAACGTGCACAGAACCAGCAAGCCATGGCCCAGGCCTGGAACGGCCTGCAAGCCAACGAGCCGGCGCCGCTATTCTACTGGGGCCGACGCTCGTACTCGGCGCAGTTCTACACCGCCGGGCAAGCCCGGCGGATCGAGCGCCTGGAGGAATTGCCGATCGACCAGGCCTTCTACCTGGTACGACGGCAGAAAGACCTTGCGCCAGTCAGCGGGCAACTGGCGACCCTGGGCTGCGAAGAACGCCTGCGGGCCAGCCAGAGCGTACTGTTCAAGTGCCCGGCGCGGGCCCCTGGGCCGCGTGGCGCTGGCGTGCCGGCACCGCCAGGCTGACCGCCCGCGCCGAAACCCCGGTGCTGCGGGCCAAGGCTGCACGGCCCTGCCCAGGGCCATTACCAGGTGTTCGCGGGGCTTGTCCGACCCTGCAAAAATGCATAGCCAACCTGCAGCATTCCGGGTTGTACAAGGCAAATTTGCACTGATACGATCCGCCGATGCTCGTCCGCGAGCCTCATATAAAGACAATAAAAGCAGGGAGTTAGTGATGACTGCTCAGGTTTCATCCCATACGGCCCGGGAACTCGATGCACCTCAGGACGAGGTGCAGGTCGAGGTGCGCAACCACATCGGCCACCTGACCCTCAATCGCCCCGCCGGTCTCAACGCCATCACCCTGTCCATGGTGCGTACCTTGCAACGGCAACTGGACGCCTGGGCCCAGGATCCGCAAATCCATGCAGTGGTGCTGCGCGGCGCCGGTGACAAAGCCTTTTGCGCCGGCGGCGATATCCGCTCGCTGTACGACAGCTACAAAAGCGGCGGCACCCTGCACGAAGCGTTCTTCGTCGAGGAGTACGCCCTGGACCTGGCGATCCATCATTACCGCAAGCCGGTGCTGGCTCTGATGGACGGTTTTGTCCTCGGCGGCGGCATGGGCCTGGTGCAGGGTGCGGATCTGCGGGTGGTGACCGAACGCAGCCGCCTGGCGATGCCGGAAGTGGCCATCGGTTATTTCCCGGACGTCGGCGGCAGTTATTTCCTATCACGCATCCCCGGCGAGCTGGGCACCTACCTGGGGGTCAGCGGCGTACAGATCCGCGCGGCCGACGCCCTGTACTGCGGCCTGGCCGACTGGCACCTGGAAAGCGACAAGCTGGCACTGCTCGACCAGCGCCTGGACCGCCTGCAGTGGAGCCATGCACCGCTCAAGGACCTGCAGGGGCTGCTGGCCAAGCTCGGCGTCCAGACCCTGCCCGACGCGCCACTGGCCAGCCTGCGCCCGGCCATCGACCATTTCTTCGCCCTGCCCGACGTGCCTGCCATCGTCGAGCAACTGCGCAGCGTGAGCGTGGCCGATAGCCACGAGTGGGCACTGGCCACCGCCGACCTGCTCGAGACCCGCTCGCCACTGGCCATGGCCGTGACCCTGGAAATGCTGCGCCAGGGCCGGCACCTGGCCCTGGAACAATGCTTCGCCCTGGAGCTGCACCTGGACCGCCAGTGGTTCGAGCGTGGCGACCTGATGGAGGGCGTACGCGCCCTGATCATCGACAAAGACAAGACCCCCCGCTGGAATCCGCCGACCCTGGCGGCCCTCGAGGCCGACCGGGTAGCGAGCTTCTTCAGCGGTTTCGACGGCAGCGGGAGCTGAACTCATGCACGACATCGAATTGACCGAAGAACAAGTGATGATCCGCGACATGGCCCGGGATTTCGCTCGCGGCGAGATCGCGCCCCATGCCCAGGCCTGGGAAAAGGCCGGCTGGATCGACGACGCCCTGGTCCGCAAGATGGGCGAACTGGGCCTGCTGGGCATGGTGGTTCCCGAACAATGGGGCGGCAGCTACCTGGACTACGTGGCCTATGCCCTGGCCGTGGAAGAGATCGCCGCTGGCGACGGCGCCACCGGCGCGCTGATGAGCATCCACAACTCGGTGGGTTGCGGGCCGATCCTCAACTACGGCAGCGAAGAGCAGAAACAGGCTTGGCTGCCGCGCCTGGCCAGTGGCCAGGCCATCGGCTGCTTCTGCCTGACCGAACCCCAGGCCGGCTCCGAGGCCCACAACCTCAAGACCCGCGCCGAACTGCGCGACGGCCAGTGGGTGATCAACGGCGCCAAGCAATTCGTCAGCAACGGCAAGCGCGCGCAACTGGCCATCGTCTTCGCCGTCACCGATCCGGAGCTGGGCAAGAAAGGCCTGTCGGCATTCTTGGTCCCCACCGACACCCCGGGTTTCATCGTCGACCGCACCGAGCACAAGATGGGCATCCGCGCCTCCGACACCTGCGCAGTGACGCTCAACCAATGCCGCGTGCCGGCCGCCAACCTGCTGGGCGAACGCGGCAAGGGCCTGGCCATCGCCCTGTCCAACCTCGAAGGCGGGCGCATCGGTATCGCCGCCCAGGCCCTGGGGATCGCCCGGGCCGCCTTCGAAGCGTCCCTGGCCTATGCCCGCGACCGGGTGCAGTTCGGCAAGCCGATCATCGAGCACCAGAGCATCGCCAACCTGCTGGCGGACATGCACACCCGGATCAACGCCGCCCGCCTGCTGATCCTGCATGCCGCCCGCCTGCGCAGCGCCGGCCAGCCCTGCCTGTCCGAAGCCTCCCAGGCCAAGCTGTTCGCCTCGGAGATGGCCGAGAAGGTCTGCTCCTCGGCCATGCAGATCCACGGCGGCTATGGTTACCTGGAGGACTACCCGGTGGAGCGCTACTACCGCGACGCACGGATCACCCAGATCTACGAAGGCTCCAGCGAGATCCAGCGCCTGCTGATCGCCCGCGAGCTGAAGCATTACCAGCTGTAGGCAGGAGCGCCGCAAAGCAGAAATCGCAGCCTTGGCTGCGATTTTTTTTGCTCGCCTGGCCGCCCTCCTCGCCAGCCGCGATCCGCAGCGCGAGGCCCCATAAGCCCTGTCGTGCACTGTCAGGCAGCCGGCCCTGGCGCGGTCACAAACATTCAACGCAAGATCCGGAGTTCAGCGCCGTTCGGAGCGGCCTATGGTTGGCTCAACGCTCACGCACAGGAGGTCAATCATGAAACAACTGCAAGACAAAGTCGCGATTGTCACGGGAGCCACCTCGGGCATCGGCCAGGCCGCCGCCCGGCTGTTCGCCCAAGAGGGCGCGCGCCTGATAGTGACCGGCCGTCGGGGTGAAGCACTGGATGCGCTGGTCGCCCAGATCCAGCAGGACGGTGGCGAGGTACTCGGGGTTGCAGGTGATATTCGCAGCGAGGCATTGGCCGAGCGTCTGGTGACGCTGGCGGTGGAGCATTTCGGGGGCTTGGATATCGCATTCAATAACGCCGGGATCACCGGTGAAACCCGGCCCGTCTCCGAGCTGAGCCTGGGCCAGTGGCAGGCCGTGCTCGACTCCAACCTGACCAGTGCCTTTCTGGGGGCCAAGTACCAGTTGCCTGCTCTGCGCAGCCGGGGCGCAGGGTCCATCATTTTCACGTCCAGCTTTGTCGGGCACCGCGTCGGTTTTCCCGGTATGGCGGCGTATGCCGCGAGCAAGGCCGCGCTGATCGGATTGACCCAGGTCATCGCGGCTGAAGAGGGTCCCCATGGCATTCGCGCCAACGCGCTATTGCCCGGAGGCACCGACACGCCCATGGGCCGGGCAGCAACCGATACGCCTGAGCAACGCGCCTTTGTCGAAAGCCTGCATGCCCTCAAGCGCCTGGCCCGTCCCGAGGAAATTGCCCGTGCGGCGCTGTTCCTCGCATCGGACGCCGCCAGTTTCGTCAGCGGGACGGCGATGCTGGTCGACGGCGGAGTCTCCATCAACCGCAGCTAACCGCTGCGGTTGATGGTGCGGGACGCGGGACAGACACCGCGTCCTGCCAGGGGCGGTGCGGTTATTGATCCTTGAACTGCGGCTCGCGCTTGGCGATGAAGGCTGCCATGCCTTCCTTCTGGTCCTGGGTGGCGAAGGCTGCATGGAACACCCGGCGCTCGAAGCGTACGCCTTCGGACAGGCTGACCTCGAAGGCACGGTTCACGCTTTCCTTGATCATCATGCTCACCGGTACCGACTTGCCGGCGATCAGCGCGGCGACTTTCAGCGCTTCGTCCACCAGTTCGTCGGCCGGCACGATGCGCGCGACGATGCCGCAACGCTCGGCTTCCACGGCATCGATGAAACGCCCGGTCAGGCACAATTCCATGGCCTTGGCCTTGCCCACCGCGCGGGTCAGGCGCTGGGTACCGCCCATGCCCGGCAGCACGCCGAGGTTGATTTCCGGCTGGCCGAACTTGGCGTTGTCGCCGGCCAGGATGAAGTCGCACATCAGCGCCAGTTCGCAACCGCCACCCAAGGCAAAGCCATTGACCGCGGCGATGATCGGCTTGCGCCGGTTGGCCACCCGATCGCTGTCGCTGAACAGGTCGTCGAGGTAGATCCGCGGATAGGTCAGTTCGGCCATTTCCTTGATGTCGGCGCCGGCGGCGAAGGCTTTCTTCGAGCCGGTGATGACGATGCAGCCGATTTGCGGGTCGGCTTCCAGGCGATCCAGGGCCTGGTTGATCTCGCCGACGATCTGCGCGTTGAGCGCGTTCAAGGCTTGCGGACGGTTGAGGGTGATCAGGCCGACCCGGTCCTTGATATCCAACAGAATGGTTTCGTAGCTCATGAATCAGCTCCTGCTAAAAGTCAGAGATTGCGCGAAATGACCATGCGCTGAATGTCGCTGGTGCCTTCATAGATCTGGCAGATCCGTACGTCACGGTAGATCCGCTCCAGCGGGAAGTCGCTCAAATAGCCATAGCCGCCCAGGGTTTGCAAGGCCGCGGAACAGACCTTCTCGGCCATCTCCGAGGCGAACAGCTTGGCCATCGAGGCCTCCACCAGGGCCGGCTTGCCGCTGTCGCGCAGCGCGGCGGCGTAATGCACCATCTGCCGCGCCACGGCAATCTGGGTGGCCATGTCCGCCAGGCGGAAAGCCACGGCCTGGTGCTCGATGATCGGCTGGCCGAAGGTCTCGCGCTCGCGGGCGTAGTCGCGCGCCGCTTCGAACGCGGCGCGGGCCATGCCCACCGACTGCGAAGCGATGCCGACCCGGCCGCCTTCGAGGTTGGCCAGGGCGATCTTGTAGCCCTCGCCCTCCGCCCCCAGGCGGTTGGCCACCGGCACCTTCACGTCCTCGAAGAGGATCTGGCAGGTGTCGGAAGCGTGCTGGCCGAGCTTGTCCTCGATCCGCGCGACCTTGTAGCCCGGCGCGTCGGTGGGCACGATGAACGCGCTGATACCACGCTTGCCCGCCGCCGGATCGGTGACCGCGAAGACGATCACCACCCCGGCGTTCTGCCCCGAGGTGATGAACTGCTTGCAGCCGTTGAGCACATAGTGGTCGCCGTCGCGGCGGGCCCGGGTCTTCAGGCTGCTGGCATCGGAGCCGGCCTGGGGTTCGGTCAGGGCGAAGGCCCCGAGCATGCTGCCGCTGGCCAGGGGCTTGAGGAAGCGCTCCTTCTGCTCATCATTGCCGAACTTGAGGATCGGCACGCAACCCACCGAGTTGTGCACGCTCATGATGGTGGAACAGGCGCCATCGCCGGCGGCGACTTCCTCCAGGGCCATGGCATAGGCCAGGTAACCGGTGTCGCAACCGCCCCACTGCTCGGGCACCAGCATGCCGAAGAAGCCCATTTCGGCCATCTCGGCGATGGCTTCCCTGGGAAAGCGATGTTCGCGGTCCCAGTCGGCGGCAAAAGGCTTGAGACGCTCCTGGGCGAATTGCCGGGCCGCATCGCTGATCTGTTGTTGTTCGTCATTGGGCAACATGGCGGGTCCTCGTTACAGGCATTCGATGGCCATGGCCGTGGCTTCGCCACCGCCGATGCAGATCGCGGCCACGCCACGCTTGAGGCCCTTCTGGCGCAGGGCCGAGAGCAGGGTCACCAGGATCCGCGCGCCGGAGGCGCCGATCGGATGGCCCAGGGCGCAAGCGCCGCCGTGCACGTTGACCTTGTCATGGGGAATTTCCAGCTTGCTCATGGTCACCAGGCTGACCACGGCGAAAGCCTCGTTGATCTCGAACAGGTCCACTTGGTCCAGGGACCAGCCGGTCTTCTTCATCAGGCGCTCGATGGCGCCGACCGGAGCCACCGGGAACAGGCCCGGGGTGTCGGCGAAAGCCGCGTGCCCATGGATCACCGCCAGTGGCTTGAGCCCGCGCTTGGCGGCTTCGGAGCGGCGCATCAGCAGCAGCGCCGCGGCACCGTCGGAAATCGAGCTGGAGTTGGCGGCCGTCACGCTGCCACCTTCGCGGAACGCCGGCTTGAGGCTGGCGATCTTGTCCAGCTTGGCCTTGGGCGGCTGCTCGTCATCGCTGATCAGCCGGGACTCCTTGCCGATGGTCACTTGCAGGGGAACGATCTCGTCCTTGAACAGGCCATCCTTGATCGCTTGTTGGGCACGGGTCAGCGACGCCACGGCGAACTCGTCCTGGGCCTGGCGGGTGAAGCCGTTGGCCTCGGCACAGTCCTCGGCGAAGGTGCCCATCAGCCGGCCCTTGTCATAGGCGTCTTCCAGGCCATCGAGGAACATGTGGTCCAGCACCTTGCCATGGCCCATGCGGTAGCCGGCGCGAGCGCGATCCAGCAGGTAAGGGGCGTTGGACATGCTCTCCATGCCACCGGCGATCACCACCTCGGCACTGCCGGCCAGCAGCATGTCGTGGGCCAGGATGGTGGCTTCCATGCCCGAACCGCACATCTTGTTCAAGGTGGTGCAACGGGTGCCTTTGTCCAGGCCGGCCCCCAGGGCCGCCTGGCGCGCCGGAGCCTGGCCGAGACCGGCGGACAGCACGCAGCCGAACAGCACTTCTTCCACGCTGTCGGCGGCGATCCCGGCCCGCTGCACGGCGGCGCGGATGGCCTCGGCACCCAGTTGCGGCGCGCTGAGGCCTTTCAATTCGCCCTGGAAGCCCCCCATGGGGGTGCGTACGGCGCTGACGATGACGATCGGATCTTGGGCAATGGACATGATGAATCCTCCTTACTTGGCGGCCATGCGCAAGGCGCCGTCGAGACGGATCACCTCGCCGTTGAGCATGCTGTTTTCAATGATATGCCGTACCAGCGCGGCGTACTCGGCGGGTTTGCCCAGGCGCGGCGGGAACGGCACGCCGGCGGCCAGGCCAGCGCGGACTTCGTCGCTCATGCCCGCCATCATCGGCGTCTCGAAGATACCTGGGGCAATGGTCATCACCCGGATGCCGAAACGCGCCAGCTCGCGGGCCGCCGGCAGGGTCAGGCTGGCCACGGCGCCCTTGGAAGCCGCATAGGCGGCCTGGCCGATCTGTCCGTCGAAGGCGGCGACGGAGGCGGTATTGATGATCACCCCGCGCTCGCCTTCGGCATCGGCCTGGCCTTCGGCGATGGCCGCGGCCGCCAGGCGCATGAGGTTGAAACTGCCGATCAGGTTGACGTTGATCACCTGGGCGAAGCTCGCCAGGGCATGGGGACCGTTCTTGCCGAGGATCTTCTCGCCGCGCACGATGCCGGCACAGCTGACCAGGCCATTGAGCCCGCCAAAGGCCTGGACCGTCGCCTGGACCGCCGCTTCGGCTGCTGCTTCCTGGCTGATGTCGGCGACCACGCTCTGGCATCCCAGCTGCTGCGCCTTGGCCGCCACGGCCTCGGCATTGAGGTCCACCAGCATCACCCTGGCGCCGGCGGCCACCAGCATTTCAGCGCTGGCCGCACCGAGGCCCGAGGCCCCACCGCTGACGAGAAAAACCTTGTTCTGAATCTGCATCGTTCACACCCTGTTCACGCGTTGACTGTTGCCGCCGCGGCCTCTTGAGCCTTGGCGATTTCCTGGTTGCGCAAGATAAAGCGCTGCAATTTGCCGCTGGGGGTCTTGGGCAATTCGCTGACGAACTCGATTTCCCTCGGATAGGAGTGGGCCGCCAGGCGCTTGCGCACATGCTGGCGCAGCTCCTCGGCCAACTCCGGGGTGGCGCGGTAACGCTCGCCCAGCACCACAAAGGCCTTGATCACCTCGGTACGCTCCCGGTCGGGCTTGCCCACCACTGCCGCCTCCACCAACGCCGGATGCTCCACCAGGGCGCTTTCCACATCGAACGGACCGACCCGGTAGCCGGAGGTGGTAATGACATCGTCGCTGCGCCCGACGAAGCTGATGCTGCCGTTCGGATTCAGCTCGACGGTATCGCCGCTCAGGTAGTAATCGCCGACAAAAGCCTTGGTCGGTGCCCCGGTGTAACCGGCGAACCAGCACATCGGCGACTGCCGGCGGTCAATGGCGAGGATCCCCGGCTGGCCGACCCCCAGCTCGCGGTATTCTTCGTCGAGCACCACGATGCGATGACCCGGCGAGGCGAAACCGGCCGACCCCACATGCACCGGATGCTCCAGGGCATGGTGGTTGCACAGCACCATGCCCAGTTCGGTCTGGCCGTAGTGATCGTGGATCACCACCTCAAGGTGCTCGGCGAACCAGCGGATCACTTCCGGGTTCAGCGGTTCGCCGGCACTGCTGACAATGCGCAAGCGGCCCTTGATCGAACGGGCGAACTGATCACCACCGGCGATCAGCAGTCGGTAGGCGGTGGGGGATCCGGTGAGGTTGGTGATGCCGTACTTGTTGATCACCCGGCAGGTACTTTCGAGGGTGAAGGGGCCGTCGTAGAAGGTGATCGGATGACCCAGGCCCAGCGGGCCGGTGATACCGAAGTAGATGCCATAGGCCCAGCCTGGGTCGGCGACGTTCCAGAACGCATCCTCGGGTCGCAGGTCCACCGCATCGCGGGTATAGCTCTGGAACGCGACCATGGCCTTGAGCGGCACTTGCAGCGCCTTGGACGGGCCGGTGGTGCCCGAGGTGAACATCAGCAGGAAGGGATCTTCGCCACTGAGCAGCACAGGCTCGCAACGGGCCGGATGCTGTTCCAGTTCGGCCCAGAAACTGAAGTCGCCACGCACGATCCCCTGCCCCTTGGCGCCAGCCACGGTGACTAGGGTCGGGCAGTTGGCGATCTCGCTGAGCTTGGGCCGGTTGACCGCGTCAGTCACCACCACCTTGGCCTCGGAGCTGCTGAGCCGATGCTCGATGGCCTTGGGGCCGAAGGCGGTGAACAGCGGCTGGTACACCGCGCCAATGCGCCAGGTGGCCAGGATCGTGATCAAGAGCTCGACATTGCGCGGCAAGAGGCCGGCGACCTTGTCGCCCTTGCCCACGCCCTGGGCCCGCAGGAAGTTGGCCAGGCGCCCGGCCTTGTCCTGCAGATCGGTGAAGGTATAGCTGGCGCTGCTGCCGTCCTTGCCCTCCCAGAACAACGCGATGCGACCGGGCAATGCATGCCGGTCACAACACTCGACGCAGGCATTGAGCGCCTGCAGCGACCCGGCCAGGGTGGCATCGACGGTGTGCTGGTAGTTGAAGTTTGCGGTGGCGGACAGGTAATCGCGCATTGCCAGAAGCCCTCGTTGTTCTTGTAGCAGGCCGTTGAAAAACGTCGACGAGGCAGCCAGCGCCCAGCAAAAGCAGGCGAAAAAGCGCAGTTTACGCGTGGTAAATGAGCATTTTGAGCCTGTTTTTAACGCAGCGATGGCAACGCAGGCAGTTTTTCAACGGCCTGATAGGGGGAACCTCATCAGAATCAACGAAATACTGGCGCCAGGGCCCTGGCCGGACAATGGTCAAAGCTGTCAAGTTGCGTGACCGGTTTGGCCAAGGATCAGGCCGGCACGCTGAGGATCAGGCTGCGATAGTGCCCGGGATTGGAACCGGACCACTTGCGAAACGCCTTGTAGAACGAACTGGTATCGGCGAACCCCAGGCGCTCGGCGATCTCGACGAAGCTGATCTGCGGCTCGGCCAGCCAGACGATGGCCAGCTCCTTGCGCACCCCATCCTTGAGGGCCTGGTAGCTCTGCCCCTCCTCGGCCAGGCGCCGGCGCAGGGTCGAAGCGGAAATGCACAGGCTCTGGGCCAGGCTCTCGGCTTCAGGCCACTGCTCACCCGGCAACTGCCGCAGCTGTTGCTTGATACGACTGGCCAGGCTCTGCGGATCGCGGTACTTGACCAGGATATTGGCCGGGGCATGGCCGAGGAAGCGCTTGAGCTCCTCGTCGCTGCGCTTGATCGGCAAGTCCAGGCAATCGGCGGCGATGATCATCCGCGTGCGCGGCCGATCGAAGCGCAGGTTGTCAGAGAACATCACCCGATAGTCGTCGCAGAAATCCGGCTGCGGGCAGCGCAGCTCGATGGCCAGGATCGGAATCCGCCGCCCGGCCAGCCAGCAGGCCACGCCATGGACGATCATCCAGTAGGTGAAATAGGTGAAGGCCCGGCGCGGGGGCTCCTCCTCCAGCAACACGATCTCCGCCAGGCTCTGTTGGCGCACCAGTTGCGCCGGCAGGTGTTCAAGCATCAGCGACAGGAACCCCAGCACCGAATCCAGGCCCTGGGCCAGGGTCGGCTGGGCCATGGCCGAACGACAGAGGAATGCCAGGCTGCCGGACTTGAGCTTGCGCGGGTCCATGCCGAAGAACTCATCGTCCAGCCTCCTGGCCAGCAAGCGCCAGAGCCGCGCATAGGCGCTGGCCGGCACCCGGCCGGTGCCCTGCTGCACGTCGGCCGGATCGATGCCGACCTTGTGCAGTATTTCATCGGTGGCGGCGCCCGGAGCGCAACTTTGCAACAGCGCTTCGCGCACCAGCTGCAGGGAGATGGTGTCTTTTTCCGACATCGTGAACAGAGATTTCCAACACAAGGGACCAGGACGGCCATCTTAGGCAGTGAAACGCAAAAAGCCAGTGGACCTTGGGCTATAAGCCCATGCTGGCTGCCAATGGTTAAGCCGCAGATCATGAAGGATCGAAAACCCCAGGCTGCTCGCCCTATCATGCACCACCCGCCGCCTGGCGCCCGGGCGGCCCGCCAAACGCTGCGCAAGTCCATGGACAGCAATTGGCAATCCCCTTACAGAGCGAATGACTATGTATCTAGTGTGTGGTGAAGCGCTGTTCGACTTGTTCAGCGCGGACGAGGCCGGAGCTCCGGCCAACAAGGTCGCATTCCAGGCGATCGCCGGTGGCTCGCCATTCAACGTGGCGGTGGGCCTGCGCCGCCTGGGCATCGACGCGGCGCTGCTGGCCGGCCTCTCCCGGGACTACCTGGGCCAACGCCTGCGACAGGTGCTGGACAACGAAGGCGTGGACACTGGCTACCTGCAGGAGTTCGAGGCCCCCACTACCCTGGCCATGGTGGCCGTGGGCGCCGACGGCTCTCCCCACTACAGCTTTCGCGGTGAAGGGTGTGCCGATCGCCAGCTTCTGGTCGCACATTTGCCGGAGCTGGGCGAACAGGTGCGCGGGTTGCACATCGGCTCCTATTGCCTGGTGGTACAGCCGATTGCCGACACCTTGTTGGCACTGGCAAGGCGCGAGCGGGGCCGGCGCCTGATCAGCCTCGACCCCAATGTGCGGCTCGGCCCGCAACCGGACATCCAGCTATGGCGCCAGCGCATCGATGAACTGGCCGCACAGGCCGACCTGATCAAGGTCAGCGACGAAGACCTCGAGCAGCTGTACCCCGGGCAGGCGCCCGAAGTGCTGATCCGTGGTTGGCTGCAAGGCAGCGCCAAGCTGGTGTTCCTGACCCGTGGCAGCCAGGGCGCGACGGTCTTCAGCCAACAGCATGGCCACTGGTCGGTCGCGACGCCCAAGGTCCAGGTGGCCGATACCGTGGGCGCCGGCGATACCTTCCAGGCAGCGTTGATCGCCTGGCTGACCGAGCAAGGGCTGGACTCGCCCCAGGGTCTTGCGCAGCTGGAGCGCGAGCAGATCGACGCCCTGCTGCGCTTCGCCGTCAACGCCGCGGCCCTGACCTGCACCCGTACCGGGCCGGACTTGCCGTACCGGCACCAGTTGGACTGAACCGCTCCCTGAAGCTGCTGCCACGGGCTGCCTGGCAGATGCTGCTCCTGCCCGCAGTAGATCGAGGCAAGGCCCTGCCGGCCTTCGCGCAGCCTCGCCACGGGCTCGACAGCGGCTACAAGGCGCGGGCTCCCGGGGCCCGCGGCAGAGGATCAGAAGATCGAGAAGTTATAGCTGACGATCAGGCGGGTTTCGTCCATGTCGCGGGCGATCTTCTGGTAGTTGCTGCGATAAGTGGCGTTGCGCAGGCGCAGGCTGACGTCCTTGAAGGTGCCGCTTTGCACCACGTACTTGAGCTCGCTGTCGCGTTCCCATTCACGGCCTTCGCGCAGGCTGCCCGGGACCTTGATGTTGTCGCCGCTGACATAGCGGGTCAGGAAGCTCAGGCCATTGATGCCCACCGCCTTGAAGTCGTAGTCGTAGCGCAGTTGCCAGGAGCGCTCCTGGATCGCGGCGAAGTCGTTGACCTGGACGTAGTTCACCAGGTACGGGTTGCTGCCATCCAGGTACGGCATCGAGTTATCGCCATACATGCGCTGCCAGCCGGCGCTGAACACATGCCCGCCCAGGCCGTAGCCGAGCATGGTGCTCAGGGCCCGATGGTCGATGCTGCCGGCACGGGCGCTGCCGCTGTCGTCACTCTTGATCAGGCGCAGGTCACCCTTGAGCACCCCGGGCCCCAGGGGCTGGTTGGCCACCAGGCCGATGAAGTGCTGGCGATAGATATCCTCGAGCTCGGCGTAATGGTACTGGCCGCTGAGGCGGTCGCTGAACTTGTAGTCCAGGCCGTAGGTGTCGAAGTGATCGGCCGTGGTGTTGCAGGCATAGCGCTTGTTCTTGCAATGCACGCGAATGTCCTGGGAATCGGTGGAATCCCGGGCGGTGTAGCGGTTCAGGCGGGCTGCGGTGAAGGTCAGGTCCCTGACCTCCCTGGAGGTCAATACCGCGCCATTGAACAGGGTGGGCAGCAGGCGCCCGTCGTTGTACTTGAGCAGCGGCAGGTCCGGCAATTGCGCGCCGTATTTGAACACGGTCTGGGACATGCGCACCTTGGCGGTCAGGCCAAGCTTGGCGTACTGGTCGGCCGAGCCCCGAGGGTCATGCCCGCTGGATGGCAGCAGGCCGCTATTGCTGCGACCCGGGCTGGAGTCGAGCTTGATCCCGAGCATGCCCAGGGCATCCAGGCCAAAGCCCACGGTACCTTCGGTGTAGCCCGATTGCAGGTTGAGAATGAAGCCCTGGGCCGACTCCTCGCGCTTGGATGCGCCCTGCGCGGTCTTGGTGTGGCCATCACGGAAGTCCCGGTTGAAGTAGACCGTGCGCGACTCGAGCTTGGCGCTACTGTCCTCGAGAAAACCGGCGGCGTGCGCCTGCAGGGTAAAACCCGAGCACAGGACGGCAGCTCCGAGGCCCAGGAGCGGGCACGGATTGAGTAGAGGGAAAGGGGGACGCATGAACAGGCTCCAGCAAAAAATCGGTGACGCGAGGTAAAGAAAGACCCAGGGAAAATCCATTCAGCGAATTAAGCCATGCTGACTGAATTGATTGAATCAATGAGAACCCGCAATGATGGCAGATCGCCCAACCATGCCCTACCCGACTTTAGTCTGACTACCCAGTCTGCCTCCGCCCATTCGCCTGCCCCATGGCGACGCTCCTGGGGTCATTCATTTTCAGAAAACTGATCATTTTCGACATTTTTTACCAGGCAACAGCAGCGCCAAAAAAGCTGTCCAAACGCCCAATAATCGCTC
>NZ_JBJJLO010000068.1:0-35286 GCF_046230915.1 Pseudomonas sp. KCJK8993 | reverse complement strand
AGGATGGCTGCATCGCTTCCTGGACCAACGAGACCGGAAAACCCCTTGAATTCAAGGGTCAGGCCAAGCTCGCCGCCCTCGGCGCGTGGATCGAGAAGTGCTTCCCTGACTGGCAATTTCACAATGTACGGATTTTCGCCACCCGTGATCCCAATCATTTCTGGGTGGAAAGCGATGCTCGTGGCAAGACTCGGGTACCGGGTTATCCCGAGGGATATTGCGAGAATCACTACATTCATTCCTTCGAACTGGACGACGGCAAAATCATCCAGAGTCGTGAATTCATGAATCCCTTCGACCAACTTCGCGGCCTCGGTTTACCAGTGCCGAAGATCAAGCGCGCAGGTATTCCCGCCTCATAAATCAATGCCCTACAACATTGGAGATAGATCATGCCAAATAGCGCTGCACGACAACTAACCGAACACGACACGACTGAACTTCGACGGAAAAATCGGGCCACGGTAGAGCAATATATGCATACCAAGGGCCAAGACCGCCTACGCCGCCACGAGCTATTTACCGAGGATGGCTCTGGCGGCCTCTGGACCACCGATACCGGTGCACCAATTGCCATCAACGGCAAGGCCAAGTTGGCCGAACATGCTGTCTGGTCACTCAAGTGCTTTCCGGACTGGGAGTGGTACAACATCCAGATATTTGAAACCGATGATCCCAATCATATCTGGGTCGAGTGCGATGGCCACGGCAAGATCCTGTTTCCAGGATATCCGGAAGGTTATTACGAAAATCATTTCCTGCACTCTTTCGAGTTGCAGGACGGCAAGATCAAACAGAACCGCGAGTTCATGAATGTCTTCCAGCAATTGCGTGCCCTGGGTATTCCCGTACCACAGATCAAGCGCGAAGGCATTCCTACCTGAATCCCATCGAGAGAGTGATCGCATCATGGAAGACTTACTGAACCGAGTTCTACGTTGTGAAGCGTTGCAGCAACCTCAATGGAGCGAGCCTTCACAATTGCGCGATGCGCAGGCCTATCTCCGGGACAGCGCGCCGCTGATTCGCGTCGAGGACGTCCTGGTGCTGCGAGAGACCTTGGCCAAGGTCGCGGCCGGCGAAGCGATGGTCATCCAGTCCGGTGATTGCGCCGAGGACATGAACGAAAGCTCTCCCAACCACGTGGCCCGCAAAGCCGCGGTGCTGGATATGCTGGCCGGTGCATTGCGGCTGGTGACCCAACAGCCGGTGGTACGAGTGGGACGGATCGCCGGGCAGTTCGCCAAGCCCCGCTCCAACAACAGCGAACGCATCGGCGACGTCGAGTTGCCGGTGTACCGCGGCGACATGGTCAACGGCCGCGAAGCCGTCGACAGCCATCGCCAACACGATGCCCAACGCCTGGTGCGTGGTTATCGGGCCGCCCAGGACATCATGCAGCACCTGGGCTGGAGCGAAGCGGTGGACCAGGAACCGCTGAGCGGCTCACCGGCCTGGACCAGCCACGAGATGCTGGTGCTGGACTACGAACTGCCCCAGGTTCGCCAAGACGAACAGGGCCGGGTGTTCCTCGGCTCGACCCACTGGCCGTGGATCGGCGAACGTACCCGGCAATTGACCGGCGCCCATGTGGCGCTGCTCAGCGAGGTGCTCAACCCGGTTGCCTGCAAGGTCGGCCCGGATATCACCCGCGAGCAGTTGCTGAGCCTGTGCGAACGCCTGGACCCACGGCGCGAGCCGGGCCGGTTGACCCTGATCGCCCGCATGGGCGCGCACAAGGTCGGTGATCGCCTGCCGCCCCTGGTCGAAGCGGTCCGCGGCGCCGGGCACAAGATCATCTGGCTCAGCGACCCGATGCACGGCAACACCATAGTCGCCCCGTGCGGCAACAAGACCCGCATGGTGCGGACCATCACCGAGGAAATCATCGCCTTCAAGCATGCCGTGACGTCGGCCGGAGGCGTGGCCGCCGGCCTGCATCTGGAAACCACACCCGACGAGGTCAGCGAATGCGTTTCCGATGTCATGGAGCTGGACCGGGTGGCCAGCCAGTACAAGAGCCTGTGCGATCCGCGCCTGACGCCCTGGCAAGCCATCACTGCGGTAATGGCCTGGAAGAACTCGCCCTCACCCGCCCTTTTCTGACTGGAGTTAGTCGCCATGACCGGCATTCCATCGATCATTCCCTATGCCCTGCCCACCTCCCGCGACCTGCCCGTCAACCTCGCGCAGTGGCATATCGACCCCGAGCGCGCCGTGCTGCTGGTACATGACATGCAGCGCTACTTCCTGCGGCCCCTGCCCGAGACCCTGCGCGAAAGCGTGGTGGGCAATGCCGCACGCATTCGCCAGTGGGCCGCCGACAACCAGATACCGGTGGCCTACACCGCCCAGCCCGGGAGCATGAGCGAAGAGCAACGGGGCCTGCTCAAGGACTTCTGGGGGCCGGGCATGCAGGCCAGCCCCAGCGACCGCGAGGTGGTCGACGCCCTGGCGCCGCGCCCCGGCGACTGGTTGCTGACCAAGTGGCGCTACAGCGCATTCTTCAATTCCGACCTGCTCGAACGCATGCGCGAGAGCGGCCGTGACCAGCTGATCCTCTGCGGTGTGTACGCTCACGTCGGCGTGCTGATTTCCACGGTGGATGCCTACTCCAACGACATCCAGCCGTTCCTGGTGGCCGACGCGATCGCCGACTTCAGCAAGGAACACCACTGGATGGCCATCGAATACGCCGCCAGTCGTTGCGCCATGGTCGTGACCACCGATGAGGTGCTGCTATGAGCCAGTCCAGCGTCCCGCTGATCGAACGCATCCTGCAACCGGCCCCCGGGCCTTTCGCCCTGCTCTACCGCCCGGAGGCCACTGGCCCGGGATTGGTGGACGTCCTGGTGGGCAAGATGTCGGAACCCCGGCACCTGGCGGATATCGAGCTCCCCGCCACCACCCTCGGCGCCCCGCGCCTGGACGTGCTGACGCTGATTCCCTACCGGCAGATCGCCGAGCGCGGCTTCGAGGCCGTGGACGACCAGTCGCCGCTGCTGGCAATGAACATCACCGAGCAGCAATCCATCGGTATCGAGCAGTTGCTGCAGCGGCTGCCCGATGAGCCGATCCAGCTGGACAGCGAGCGCTTCGACCTGAGCGACGAAAGCTACGCCGAGATCGTCAGCCAGGTGATCGCCCACGAAATCGGCTCCGGGGAAGGCGCCAACTTCGTGATCAAGCGCACCTTCCTGGCGCAGATCAACGACTACGCCCCGAGTAAGGCCCTGTCGTTCTTCCGGCACCTGCTGGAACGGGAAAAAGGTTCCTACTGGACCTTCATCATCCACACCGGCGAGCGGACCTTCGTCGGCGCCTCGCCCGAGCGCCACATCAGCGTCAAGGATGGCCTGGCGGTGATGAACCCCATCAGCGGCACCTACCGCTATCCGCCCGCCGGCCCCAGCCTGGCCGAAGTCATGGAGTTCCTGGCCAACCGCAAGGAGGCCGAAGAGCTGTACATGGTGGTGGACGAGGAACTGAAGATGATGGCGCTGATCTGCGAGGATGGCGGCCACGTCCGTGGTCCGTACCTCAAGGAAATGGCCCACCTGGCCCACACCGAGTACTTCATCGAAGGCAAGACCCGCCGCGATGTGCGCGACATCCTGCGCGAGACCCTGTTCGCCCCGACCGTCACCGGCAGCCCGCTGGAAAGCGCCTGCCGGGTGATCCGGCGCTACGAGCCCCAGGGGCGTGGCTACTACAGCGGCATGGCGGCCTTGATCGGCAATGACGGCAAGGGCGGACGCTCCCTGGACTCGGCGATCCTGATCCGTACCGCCGACATCGATGACCAGGGCCAGGTGCGCATCAGCGTCGGCTCGACCATCGTCCGCCATTCCGACCCGCTGGGCGAAGCCGCGGAAAGCCGGGCCAAGGCCGCCGGCCTGATCGCCGCACTGAAGAACCAGACCCCCTCGCGCTTTGGCGACCACCTGCAAGTGCGCGCCGCCCTGGCCAGCCGCAACGCCTATGTCTCGGACTTCTGGTTGATGGACAGCCAGCAGCGCCAGCAGGTGCAGAGCGACTTCAACGGGCGCCAGGTGCTGATCGTCGATGCCGAGGACACCTTCACCTCGATGATCGCCAAGCAGCTACGGTCCCTGGGGTTGCTGGTGACCGTGCGCAGCTTCAACGACGAGTACAGCTTCGACGGCTACGACCTGGTGATCATGGGCCCCGGCCCCGGCAACCCCAGCGAGATCCAGCAGCCGAAGATCAACCACCTGCACCTGGCCATCCGCACCCTGCTCACTGAGCAGCGGCCCTTCGTCGCGGTGTGCCTGAGCCACCAGGTCCTGAGCCTGTGCCTGGGCCTGCAGCTGCAGCGCCGGGAAATCCCCAACCAGGGCGTGCAGAAGCAGATCGACCTGTTCGGCAACCCCGAGCGGGTGGGCTTCTACAACACCTTCGCCGCCCAGAGCACGAGCAGCCGCCTGGACGTCGAAGGCGTCGGCACCGTCGAGATCAGCCGCGACAGCGAGACCGGCGAGGTGCATGCCTTGCGCGGGCCGGCGTTCGCCTCGATGCAGTTCCACGCCGAGTCGCTGTTGACCCAGGAAGGCCCGCGGATCATGGCCGACCTGCTGCGCCATGCCCTCATCAATACCCCCGCCGACAGCAGCGCTTCGGCGGCCCGGAGATAACCCATGCACGAATACGTCATCATTGACGCCTTTGCCAGTACCCCGCTGGAAGGCAATCCGGTCGCGGTGTTCTTCAACGCCGACGACCTGAGCACCACGCAGATGCAGCGCATCGCCCGGGAAATGAACCTCTCGGAAACCACTTTCGTGCTCAAGCCGCGCAACAGCGGCGACTGGCTGATCAGGATCTTCACCCCGGTCAACGAACTGCCCTTCGCCGGCCACCCGCTGCTGGGCACCGCCATCGCCCTGGGCGCCCATACCGAGAACCACCGGCTGTACCTGGAAACCCAGATGGGCACCATCGCCTTCGAGCTGGAACGCCAGAACGGCAGCGTGATCGCCGCCAGCATGGACCAGCCGATTCCCACCTGGTCGGCCCTGGGCCGCGATGCCGAGTTGCTCGAGGCCCTGGGCATCGAGTCCTCGACCTTTCCCATCGAGATCTACCACAACGGCCCGCGCCATGTGTTCGTCGGCCTGCCGAGCATCGAGGCACTGTCCGCCCTGCATCCCGATCACCGCGCCTTGTCGAACTTCCACGACATGGCCATCAACTGCTTTGCCGGTTCCGGGCGGCGCTGGCGCAGCCGGATGTTCTCGCCGGCCTATGGCGTGGTGGAGGATGCCGCCACCGGTTCGGCCGCCGGGCCACTGGCCATCCACCTGGCCCGCCACGGCCAGCTGCCGTTCGGCCAGCAGGTGGAGATTCTCCAGGGCGTGGAGATCGGCCGGCCTTCGCTGATGTTCGCCAGGGCCGAAGGCCGGGCCGAGCAGCTCAAGCGAGTCGAAGTTTCCGGTAATGGCGTGCTCTTCGGACGGGGGACCATCGTGCTATGAACCATCCACTACAAGGCAAGCCACTGTTGGGCAGCGGTATGTCGGAATCCCTCACCGGCACCCTGGATGCGCCCTTCCCCGAGTTCCAGAGCCTGCCGGACGAGCCCATGGGCGTGTTGCGCAACTGGCTCGAACGTGCCCGCCGCATGGGCATCCGCGAACCCAAGGCACTGGCCCTGGCCACCGCCGACAGCCAGGGCCGGCCTTCGACCCGGATCGTGGTGATCAGCGAGATCACCGACACCGGCCTGCTGTTCAGCACCCATGCCGGCAGCCAGAAAGGCCGCGAGCTGGCCCAGAACCCGTGGGCCTCGGGAGTTTTGTATTGGCGCGAGACCAGCCAGCAGATCATCCTCAACGGCCGGGCCGTGCGCTTGCCGGATGCCAAGGCCGAAGAGGCCTGGCTGAACCGGCCCTATGCCACGCATCCGATGTCCTCGGTATCGCACCAGAGCGAGGAACTGCTGGATATCCAGGCCATGCGCGACGCCGCCCGGGAACTGGCGCAGGTGCCAGGACCGCTGCCGCGGCCCGCAGGTTACTGCGTGTTCGAGCTGCGGCTGGAGTCCGTGGAGTTCTGGGGCAATGGCCAGGAGCGCTTGCATGAGCGCTTGCGCTATGACCGCAGTGACAAGGGCTGGCGGGTACGACGCCTGCAACCCTGAGTAAGGCAAATGTTGGTACGGGATCTACCGCGCGATGGATTGGCACTGGGGGCAAGACACTGCGGTTTACCCGGCATGCGTCATGGAAGTCTTTCCGGCCATCCTCACGCGGCTCATCGATTAATCAGAGGAGTTGCTAAATGTGTGGTCTCACAGGATGGGTAGACTATACGCGCAGGCTCGAAGGGGAAAATCCTGCAATTCGCGCCATGACCCATACGCTCGCGTTTCGCGGGCCTGATGCCGAAGGTACATGGAAGCATCGGCATGCCCTCCTGGGGCATCGGCGGCTGGCGGTCATCGACCTGGACGGTGGCGTCCAGCCGATGATCTATCGTTTCGCCGATGGCCAGGAGGTCGCGCTGGTCTACACCGGCGAGGTGTACAACCATGACGCGTTACGCAACCAGCTGCGACAACAGGGGCATGAGTTCCAGACCCGCAGCGACACCGAAGTGGTACTGCATGCCTACCTGCAATGGGGCGAGCGCTGCTGCGAGCACCTGACCGGCATGTTCGCCTTCGCCCTGTTCGACGGGCGCGATGGCCACCTGTTGCTGGTCCGTGATCGCCTGGGGATCAAGCCGCTGTTCTACGCCCGGCATCGCGATGGCCTGCTCTTCGCCTCGGAGATCAAGGCCATCCTGGCTCACCCGGAATTCACCACGACCCTGGACACCACCGGGCTGGCCGATGTGCTCACGCTGTCCAAGGGCACCGACCAGACACCGTTCAGAAACCTGATGGAGCTGCTTCCCGGCCATCTTCTGTCCTGGCGTCCCAATGGACCGATAAAGATCCGCAGCTACTGGGAGGTACGCCGCCAGGAGCATCAGGACGATGTGCAGACCACGGTGCACAAGACTCGCGAGCTGGTCACCCAGGCACTGGGAACGCAGTTGCATGCCGACGTTCCAGTGTGCTCGCTGCTGTCCGGCGGGCTTGATTCCACCACCCTCACGGCGATCGCCCAGCGGCTGGAAAAGGCCAGGACCGGCGGCAATATCAATTCCTTTTCGGTGGACTTCACCGGCCAGGCCGAGCACTTCAAGAGCGACGACCTGCGTCCCGACCAGGACCAGCCTTTTGCCTTGCTGGCCGCGAAATCCATTGGCAGTCGGCACCAGACCGTGCTTATCGACAACGCGGAACTGGTGTCCGACCTGGCCCGCCGCGAGGTGTTCCGGGCCAAG
This sequence comes from Pseudomonas sp. KCJK8993, assembly GCF_046230915.1. Taxonomy (NCBI): domain Bacteria; kingdom Pseudomonadati; phylum Pseudomonadota; class Gammaproteobacteria; order Pseudomonadales; family Pseudomonadaceae; genus Pseudomonas; species Pseudomonas sp. KCJK8993. The sequence goes on along the minus strand of NZ_JBJJLO010000068.1, from coordinate 27,933 downwards.
GACGTGCCGCTCACCTTTGGCGACATGGATACCTCGCTGAACCTGCTGTTCAGGGAAATCCGCAAGCATTCCACGGTGGCCATTTCCGGCGAAGGGGCCGATGAGGTGTTCGGTGGCTACGGTTGGTTCCGCGACCCCAAGGTCGTGGCCACTGCGAACTTTCCCTGGGCCTCGCGGGTGCAGTTGCCGGCCGGGTTCATCAACCCGGATTTCAACCGCCGGTGCGACTTGGCCAAGTACCAGCAGGCGAGCTACGACGACGCGTTGCGCCAGGTCGAGCACCTGGCCCAGGACAGCCGGCAGGAACGGCGGATGCGCGAGATTTGCCATATGCACCTCAAGCGCTGGATGGTGATCCTGCTCGATCGCAAGGACCGCCTGAGCATGTGCAACAGCCTGGAGGTACGTGTGCCGTTCACCGATCACCAACTGGTCGAGTACGTCTACAACGTGCCGTGGTCGATCAAGAGCAAGGACGGCCAGGAGAAGTGGCTGCTCAAGCAGGCCTGTGCCGACTATGTTCCCGAGGCGGTGCTCAAGCGCCGGAAAAGTCCCTATCCGACCTCGGCCGACCTGGGCTATGAACGGTTCCTGCGCCGCAGTACCGAGCAATTGCTGCAGGACATCGGCAACCCCGTGTTCGGCATCGTCTCCCACGCTCATGTCACCGAGGAACTGCGCCAGCCCGAGGGCTACTTCAATACGCAGATGAGCCGGCATGGCCTGGAAACGGCACTGGCGCTGGATGCCTGGCTGCGCTCCCACGGGCTTGCGGTCTGAGCGACACGGGCCAGTCCCCCGGGTTGGCCACCATCCCCCGCCGCCCGCGCGTTCTGCGCGGGCCACCTGGCCTGGTGCCAGTCCTTGCCGGGAGCCGCCCCTGCTCCCGGCTCCTCTTTCTTTACAGGGCGGCGCCCCTTGGCGACAGCGGGCCAACCGCCATCTATCGGCCTTGGAAATAATTTCAATAGCCAAACAGACTAAGCAGGCGATCACTGGCCAGCGGACCTGCACCGAGGCAGTGGCCGCCCCTGGAACAGGAGCGTTTCTTGACAGCCGGCCAATAGCGCTAAAACTTCAGGTGCAGATGACACGGACGATACGGAGATCCCCTGTGCGGATGAATACCGATAGCGACGCCGAACACGGCTCCCCTCTTCTACTCCTGCCCTGCTCCCCGACGGCCGACTGACGTCCCGGGACCTGCCAGAGGAAGCCGTGCATGCCCATCACGCAAAACACCCGCCTAGTACAAGTCGACAGTCCCCTTGGCGAAAACGTCCTGCTGTTGCAGGGCATGGAGGGCAGTGAAGAACTGGGGCGGTTGTTCCACTACGAACTGGACCTCACCTCCGAGGACCGTGCGATCAGGTTCGACCAGTTGCTGGGCAAGCCGATGTGCCTGGGCCTGGAACTGCCCGAAGGCGGCAGGCGCTACTTCCACGGCATCGCCTGCGGTTGCCGGCAACTGGCCGAGCATGGTCAGTTCGCGAGTTATCGCGTCAGCCTGCGGCCCTGGTTCTGGTTGCTCACCCGGACCTCGGACTGCCGGATCTTCCAGAACCAGAACGTGCCGGACATCATCAAGCAGGTGTTTCGCGACCTGGGCTTCTCCGATTTCGAAGACAGCCTGAGCACCAGCTATCGCCAGTGGGAATACTGCGTGCAGTACCGCGAGACCAGCTTCGACTTCGTCAGCAGGCTGATGGAGCAGGAAGGCATCTATTATTACTTTCGCCATGAGAAGGACCGCCACGTACTGGTGCTGGCCGATGCCTACGGCGCCCATGGCACCGCGCCAGGCTACGCGTCAGTGCCCTTCTATCCACCCGACCAGCAGATGCGCGAGCGTGACCACTTCTACGACTGGCAACTGGCACGGGAAGTACAATCCGGCTCGCTGGCGTTGAACGACTACGACTTCCTGCGTCCTCGCGCGAGCCTCGAAGTCCGCTCCAGTGTGCCGCGCAACCACAGCAACAGCGACCACTCGCTCTACGACTATCCCGGCGAATACCTGCAAAGCAACGATGGCGAGCATTACGCCCGCACCCGCATCGAGGCCATTCACAGCCAGTTCGAACGCGTGCAGCTGCGCGGGCGGGCCCGTGGCTTGGGTTCAGGCCACCTGTTCAAGCTGACAGGCTACGACCGTGCCGATCAGAACCGCGAATACCTGGTGGTGGTCGCCCGATACCAGATCCGTCAGGAAGCCTATGAAAGCGGGCAAGCGGAACTGGCCGAGCCATTCCTCAGCGAACTGGACTGCATGGACGCCAACCAAGTCTTCCGGCCCCTGCACCTGACCCCGATGCCCGTTGTCCGCGGCCCCCAGACAGCAGTGGTGGTCGGCCCCGATGGCGAGGAAATCTGGACCGACCAGTACGGCCGGGTCAAAGTGCATTTCCATTGGGATCGCCATGACCAGTCCAACGAAAACAGCTCCTGCTGGATTCGTGTCTCCCAGGCCTGGGCCGGCAAGAACTGGGGAGCCATCCAGCTCCCGCGGATCGGCCAGGAGGTGATCGTCAGCTTCCTCGAGGGTGATCCCGACCGCCCGATCATCACCGGTCGCGTATACAACGCCGAGCAGGCCGTGCCCTACAAACTGCCGGCCAATGCCACCCAGAGCGGAGTGAAAAGCCGCTCGAGCAAGGACGGCTCATCGGCCAACTTCAATGAAATCCGCATGGAGGACAAGAAAGGCGCCGAGCAGTTGTTCATCCACGCCGAGAAGAACCAGGACATCGAGGTCGAGAACGACGAAACCCATTGGGTCGGCCACGACCGCAGCAAGACCATCGATAACGACGAGACCGTGCGCGTCAAGCACGACCGCAGCGAAAGAGTGGACAACCACGAGAGCATTTCCATCGGCGTGAACCGTACCGAAGAGGTCGGCAACAATGAAAAAATCACCATCGGCGTCAATCGCACCGAACGCGTAGGCAGCAACGAAACCATCACCATCGGTGCCAACCGCACGGAGAAGGTCGGCGCCAACGAAGACATCACCATCGCCAGCCACCGGAGCGAAGACGTGGGCGGCAACGAAAGCATCGCCATTGGCGGCAACCGCGATGAAAGCGTCAAGGGCAACGAAAGCATCGAGATCGATGGCAACCACAGCAGCCGCATCGGCCAGAACGAATCCCGCGACGTGGGCCGCAATCGCGGTACCGAGATTGGCCAGGACGACCGCCTGGACGTTGGCAAGCACTTCATCCTCGACGCCGGCGACTCCATCAGCCTGACCACGGGCGGCGCCAGCATCACCCTGAAAAAAGACGGCACCATCACAATCAGCGGCAAGAACATCACCCTCGACGGCACCGGCGCCATCCACATCAAGGCCAGCCGGAATGTCGTCGTCAAGGGTCAGAAGATATTGCAGAACTAGCCATGGAGCCTGCGTCATGACCGTGCAATGCCTTCCTCCCGCCACCTGCGCCCCCACCCGGATGGACGGGGTCGTGCTGGGCGTACTGCTGGATGTGCCCAGTGCCCAGGCACCCGTGGTGGCCTTTCCCGGCTGCCCGCTCGCCAGCGGGCTGGTGGCCCGTACCACCACGGTGCTCGATCGCCAAGACATCGGCGCCCAGGTAGCCCTGATGTTCGAGGCTGGCGACCTTGCCCGGCCGCTGGTGATCGGGCGTATCCAGCGCCTGCCGGAAAGCGCGGCGCCTGCCGTCGCCCATCTTGATGGCGAGCGCCTGGAACTCTGCGCAGAACGGGAAATCGTCCTGCGTTGTGGCAAGGCCAGCATCACCCTCACCCGCGAAGGCAAGGTGCTGATCCGCGGTGCATACCTGTCGAGTCGATCATCGGGGGTCAATCGAATCAAGGGCGGATCGGTGCAGATCAACTGAGGCGACAGGGCCATGGAACTGATAAACAAGACTCGCCTGGAGGCCGGCTATACCACCTCCACCGACAAGACCGGCCGCGAGTGGCTGGTGCTGGTCGCCAAGGGCACCTATGGCATTCCCGAACACCACGGCCATGCGCCACGGCTGCTGGAGCAACAGTTGCCGCTGGTCATGGCGGATGTCTTTCCCGGCGCCCCCGGAGAGTCGCCGGCGTTGTACGAAAATGACTTTGCCCTGTACAAGCCGCGCTGCGATGTGCTGCTCAATGGCCACTGCCATGCGCCCAACGGGCAGCCCGTCACCCAGGTGAACGTGGCGCTGAAGATCGGCAGCCTGGTCAAGGCGTTCAAGGTCGTCGGGCCCCGGGTCTACGAGGCCGGGGCCTTCTCGTGTTCGGTTGGCGACCCCGCGCCGTTCGTCAGGATGCCCGTCAGTTATGCCCACGCATTCGGTGGCGTGGACAGGACACCTGCCGACGCCAGCCAACACAAATGGTATCCCTGGAATCACACCGGCGTTGGCTTCCATCCGGGCGCGCAGTTGGAGCAACTCCACGGTTTGCCCCTGCCCAATAGCGAGGAGCTGGACACCCCGGTTACCGACCCTGGGGGCGACTACCGGCCCATGGCATTCGGCCCGGTGGGCCGGGCCTGGCAGCAGCGCATCCACTGGGCCGGCACCTACGACCAGGCGTGGCTGGACCAGCAGTTTCCCTTCCTGCCGGAAGATTTCGACCTGCACTATTTCCAGTGCGCCCCCGAGGATCAGCAGATCGACTACCCCCAAGGCGCGGAAGAAGTGGCGCTGCTCAATCTCGATGCCCGAGGCAGGACCGCATTCCGGCTGCCGGCCAACCTCAAGCTTGCGATGCTGGTGGTTTTTCACGATGACAACGTCCGGGAAACCACAGCGGTGGTCGATACCATCCTGATCGAGCCCGATGCCCAACGCCTGGTCCTGACCTGGCGGGCGTCCTCGCCCCTGGGCCGCAACATCAGGGAAGTCGCCAAGGTGATCGTCGGGCAAAGGCTCGAGCGCTTCGAGCAAGCCCGGGCCCATGAAAGACGCATGCAGGGCAAACAGCACTTCAAGTCGCTGGACTTGTTGATCCGCTGGGCGACAGCCGCATCGTCCCCCGCACCCGAGGCGAGCTAAAACCCGTGGACGGTACCTCCCTGTTCGTCACCGGCATGGGCCTGACCTGCCCCGTCGGCACCAGCGTGGCCAGCGCGTGCGCCGCCAAGCGCGCCGGACTGTCGGCCTTGCAGGAGCTGCCATTGCTGGACAACGCGGCCGAACCCATCATTGGCGCCCAGGTTCCCGGTATTGACCTGGCCCTGCCCGCCCCCGTGCGCCTGTGCCATCTCATGCTGCAGGCGCTGGGCGAGTTGCTGGCAGGCACACCGCGACTGGACTGGCAGGCGATACCCTTCCTGCTGTGTCTGGCCGAGCCGGAGCGCCCTGGCGTGAACATCAGGGCCCTGGCCCAGACGATTATCCAGGAGCTGTCGGGCACGCTGGGCATCCAGGTCCACCTGGGCCACTCCAGGATCATTCCGACCGGGCATGTGGCGGCCATGCACGCCCTGGAAGAAGCTCGCCGGCTGATTCGCCAGACGCACGCGCCAGCCTGCCTGGTGGGCGGGGTCGACTCGCTCTTGGCGGCTTCGACCTTGCAATGGCTGGACCGCGATCGCCGACTGAAGACGGCGATCAACCGGGACGGCCTGTTTCCCGGCGAGGGTGCCGCGGCGATCCTGGTCCAGGCCCACAGCCTGCCTGGCACCTGCCTGCAGGTGGCGGGCCTGGGTGTCGGCCAGGAACCTGCCCCTTTGCTCTCCGGCAAACCGCTGCGCGGCGACGGTCTGGCCGCCGCCGCGCGCACGGCGCTGGCGCAGGCCCGGCTGGGTTTCCATGAAATCGATCTGCGCCTGTCCGATGCCACGGGAGAGCAATACGGGTTCAAGGAGCTTCCCCTGATGCAGGCCCGGCTGGCACGGGTCGTGAGAAAGGAGGACCAGCCGCTCTGGCACTGGTCCGAGGCCATGGGCGATACCGGGGCGATTGCCGGGATCATCCAGCTGATTCTTGCAGACCAGGCGCTGCGCAAAGGCTACGCCCCTGGAACAAATGCGATGTGCATGACTAGCGCCTTGGGCGGTGCACGGGCAGTTGCCGTGGTGCGCGACGCCAGGCCAACCGGGAGTCGATCATGAGCTGCGAGGTCTACGCCAACGGCGACGAGATTGCCTGCAAGGCAGGCGGCGGCAAGGTCATCGCCGCGTTCCCGGATGTGTGCCTGACGCCCCCGGCACCGCCGGCAGGGCCGATTCCGGTGCCTTATCCCGATACCTCCTATTCCCGGGACATGAAAAAAGGCAGCAGGACGGTGAAGATCAAGCGCAAGGAGGTGATGCTGAAGAATCTCTCCTACTACAAGACCTCGCCCCTGGGCGATGAGGCAGCGACCCGCAGCCAGGGGGCCGGGATCATCACCCATGTGATCACCGGCAAGACCTATTTCGTTTCGTGGACCCTGGATGTGCTGTTCGAAGGCCAGAACATCGACCGGCATACCGACCTCACCACGTCGAACCATGCCAGCCCGGTCGCCAATGCCGCGGTGCCCATGGTCAACACGGCCAAATATGCGCCGGTGCAACAGGATTCCAAGGTGCCGGGCAAGCACAAGTGTGAATGCTGTGGCGGCGCAGCCCACAGTGAAGCCCAGGCGAAAGGCCAATACCTCTCCGAAGACGAGTTCTACGACACTGCGCAAAGCCCGCAGAACGCGAGCCTGCTGGCCAAGGTCCGCGCCGATCCCAAGTGCAGGCACCTCCTGCCTCCTGCCGGGAAGGCGCCCAGTGGCTGCAACAAGTACTACAAGACCAGCATTCGCGAGAAAAAGAACATCGAGAACGACTGGGCGATGAACAGGCCCGGCTACATGGCCTGGCAAGGCGTACCGCCAGGAGAACCCGTCGCCCATCGGGTTCCCAAGGCGGCCGGCGGCTGCCCTGCCGGACAGGGAAACCTGGCGCCCACCGGTCGCAAGTGTGCCAAGCTCGAAACCCAACTCAGTGCATTGCAAGATTCGCGCGCCACTAGTTTGCGCAGGCCCTGAAAATGAATAGCAGCCACTACAAGTACACCGATCGCCCCGGCTTCCTCGAAGGCTGTTTCTACTGGAAAGGCCGTGGCTATCACTTCGCCGCTGCGCCCCCCGCCCAGTTGCTGGCGCCTGGCGCCTGGCAGGACGACGACCCGTGGATGGCCCTGGCCGCGATCCTGGAAAGCGCCAAGCGCGGGGACTTCAGCCATGTCTCCCGGCTCAGGGAGGTCATCCTGGATGAAGCCAGCGTGCCGACCCTGGTCAGCGCCTGCCTGGGCCTGACCGCCGATGCGGGACTGGAGTCCGACCTGGATTTCCTCGCCGAGCTGATGATCCAGGGCCCGGACCACCTGCGTATCGAAGCCAGCCTCGCGGCCCAGTGGTCGGGGGTGATGTGGCTGGTCCCGTTCATGGTCGAGGCCCGCTGCGCGCTCGAGCGCCAGGCCGACCGGGAAGCCGTGGAAGCCAATATCTCCAACCTGCTCGACCCTCTCGAAGGTGAACCCGAGTTCTACGACAGCGGCCTGGACGACGCGCAGTACCGGCACGCCGTGGATACGCGGCTGGCGCAACTGCAAGCGCCGCATGGCAACGACCGGCTCTCGATCCTCGCTGGCACCGTCGTCGATGTGAACCGCCAGGCCTGGCTCATGAGAAAGGCCCTGGTACCCAACGACCCGGACGCCTGGCTCGACTGGAGCAATTTCCTGCTCTGGAGGCGCACATTCGAGGTGTACTCGGGCATCGACTGCTCCAGCTTCTATGACCGCCATGGCCAGTTCCAACCCCTGAATGCCAGCGCCGTGCTGGACCAGTACCTGGCCTCCCCCCTGCAGTTGGACATCGGCAGGCGCTACTTCTTCGGTCGCCTGGTGGTGTAGCCGCCATGACATTCATTGCCTCGATGGTCGAACAACACGCCGAAGAAGCGGCTTTTCTCATCCTGCTCCACGATCACGCAGTGCGTGCGCCCCACTACGATCTGGATGACCTGGGGCGGCTGGACGAACGCATCGAAGCTCATCTGGATGGCTTGCGAATCGCTGGCCCCGCTGGTTTGCAGGTCCTGCGGACACAGTTGGGCCCGGATACCACCGGTGAAATGTTCGCCAGCGTGGTCCTGGCGTTCCAGACCCAGGATATGCAGGGCCTGGCGCGGCTGAACGAGCACCTCAAGGGGGCGACGGGCACTGAGCGTGGTTACCTGATGGCCCTGGGCTGGCTGGAATGGGAATACCTCTCGCCCTGGATCGAAGCCATGCTCGCGTCCTCCACGCCGTTGTTCCAGCGTCTGGGCCTGGCGGCCTGCAGCATGCACCGGCGGGATCCCGGCCCTACGTTGCAGACGGCTCTGGCCCATGCCGACCCCAGCGTGCTGGCACGTGCTGCCCGTACGGCCGGCGAGCTGCGACGGCGCGAACTGCTGCCAGCTCTCCATCGACACTGCCAGCATGGGGATGTGGCCACGCGCTTCTGGGTGAACTGGGCGAGCGCGCAGATGGGTGATGAACAGGCCCTGGAACCCTTGCGCCAGTTCGCCGAACAACCCGGTCAGTTCCAGTTCCGTGCGCTGTGTGTCCTGCTGGCCTGGCAACGACGCGAAGCCAGCATCAGCTGGATCTGCCAGCTGATAGAGAACCCCGGGCAGCTACGCACCGGCATCCGGGCCATTGGCCTGCTGGGCGATCCACTCAGCGTGCCTTGGCTGATCCAGCAGATGCACGACCTGCCGTACGCCCGGGTGGCCGGCGAGGCCTTCAGCCTGATAACCGGTGCCGACCTGGCGCTCCTCGACCTGGAACTGCGGGTGTTACCAGATTTCGATGTCGGGCCGAACGATGACCCCGAAGACCCCAATGTGTCGATGGACCCCGATGAAGACCTGCCCTGGCCGGACCCTGCGGCAATCGCCGCTTGGTGGTGCACCCATGGCGCCAGCTTGCAGACGGGTATCAGCCATATGCTGGGGCGCCAGCAGAGCGAAAGCAGCCTTTTGCACGCCCTTGCCCGAGGCCAGCAGCGCCAGCGCATCGCCGCGGCCTGTGCACTGGCGCGATGGCAGCCGGACCAGGCGCTGTTTCCCACCAGTGCTCCGGCCCGGCGACAAATGAGCTGCTTGCGCACGATGCAGGCCCCACACCAACACCACCCCTGAACCGGATACCTTGGCGGCTTGCCGGATCGCCTGCGCTCCCACGGGCTTGCGGTCTGACAGGAACCTGAGGCCGCCGGGCGGCTGCCTCATCTTGCGGGACACTGCGCGCAGTGTCCCGGCTATCCCACTGCATTGCGGCCGGTATTGGCCTTCAGGTCCCAGGCAATGTGCGGCCAGCGTTCACTGGATGATTTCGGCCTCGGTGGTGACGATCTTGTTCACCAGGCCATACTCGACGGCTTCTTCTGCACTCAGCCAGAAATCCCTTTCGGTGTCGGCGGCAATTCTTTCCAGCGGCTGGCCGGTGGCCTTGGCGAAGATCTTGTTCAGCCGGTCCTTCATCCAGAGGATTTCCTTGGCGTAGATCTTCACGTCCAGGGCCCGGCCCTGGAAACCGCCTGAGGGTTGATGCAGCAAGAAACGCGTGTTGGGCAACGAGTAGCGGTTTTCCTTGTCTGCCGCGACATAGATCAGCGAGCCCGCACTGGCCACCCAGCCGGAACCGATGGTGATGACCTTGGGCTTGATGAAGCGGATGGCATCGAAAATCATGTCGCCGGATTCCACATGGCCACCCGGGGAGCTGATGAACACCATGATCGGGTCGTCGCTGAGGTGGGCCAGCGCATGCAGTTGCTGGACGGCGACCGTCGCCATCTTGTGATTGACTTCGCCGGTGATGAATATCTTTCTTGCCGCGATGGTGCTGTCCAACAGCTTGCCGCTGAGGCTGGTGGAAGCACTGGCGGTCTTTTTCTTCATCGAATAAACGCATAGGGGTTCCTGCTGTCATTAGGGACATGGGGTGCCTGGAGAAAATCAACCGCTTGAGTCTAGCCATGGCTCATGCCGCTGCCAGTGGACAGCAAGCCGTTCCCGGACCTTGCCGGTGCTTGGGCCAGCGGCGATTGAAAGCATCTGCCAAAAGGTTTGTGCCAGATCACTGCGGGCCGGGAAGCGAGACCCCCATGAAATCCAGGTACCTGGAGAGCAGTTCCTTGTTCATCAGCGGCGTGGCAATCCCGCTGCCCTCGAGGAAGCGATCGGTATTGGCCCGCTCGAAGTAGTAGGTCATCTCGTAGACCTCCACCAGGGACTTGCCCGGCACCACTTCTTCGGTGAACAGGCTCAACAAGCTGTAGAGCGGGCTGTGTTCGTTGTAGCGCCAGAGTTCGAGCCAGTCACGAAAGTGCGCGGGCTTGAGGTCCAGCTCGAAAATCTCGTTGAGCCGTACGAAGAAGTCCGAGACCGAAAGATCATTCACCGGGTCGGGCACCATGTGGAAGTAGCGTCCCACTGCTTGCCGATTCTTGGCGATGTGGACGATGGCCTTGGCGACGAAGTCCACGGTGACCAGCTGGTCCTTGAGTCCCATGATCATCGGGTAGGTGCCCAGGGACAGGCAGCACCGGACGAAACTGCCCCACCACTGGTTCATTTCCGTCGCCCCGGTCTGGCCGTTGCACATCACGAACCCCAGCCGGATACCGATCACAGGCAGGCCCTTGCGCTTGGCCTGCTCGAGGACTTTCTCCATGACCCACTTGCTTCTGACGTAGTTGGTATCACGACAGACCACCGGCAGGTTCTGGTGGATGTCCTCGTCCTCGGACATCCAGGTCTTGCCGGTGAGCAGGTAGCCCCAGCTGAAGACCGCGACAGTGGAGCAAGCCACCAGGTACTTGAGCTTGGTAGTGGTGGCAAAGCGGATCACCTGCTGCAGGCCGTCGACATTGACCGCCTTCATGATGGGATACGGCTTGATGTAGTTGACGTTGCCGCCAGTGTGGTAGATGACCTCCAGCTGTTGCGCGAGCTCCTGGTACTCGGCGGCCGGCAAGCCCAGGTGCTCCAGGGTGAAGTCCCCTACCACCGGCCTGATCCGGGCAGCTTCGCGTTCGGGCCAGGCCAGCTTGTATTTGCCGAGGGTGAAGCGTATCCGCTCCATGGCGTGCGCGGCACTTTGCGCGCGCACCAGGCAGTAGATCTGCGCCGAGGTCTGCTGCAGTAGTTCAAGGAGCAAATGCGCCCCGACGAACCCTGTGGCACCGGTGAGGAACACCTTGCCAGGGTTGGCCAAGACTCCGGGATCGATTTGCGTCGGATAGTCATGGTCGGCTTCCAATTGGATGTCGCCAAGCAGCTGCTGGGTCGAGAGCTGCTGTTTTTCCTCGAACGTCAAAGGTTGCTGGCCGTGCCGGGAGCGAAGCTCGGCGGCCAGGCCCGCGAGGGTCGGGTGCAGGTAGAGATCGATCAGCTTCAGGTGTTTCTTCATGCTCTCAGGCAAGGCGGCGAGCACCCGGACCACGCCCAGTGAATGACCGCCCAGCGCGAAGAAATCGTCCGTGGGCTCGACCTCGGGTACCTGTAGGACATGGCGCCAGATAGCGGCGAGGATACCCTCGATGTCGTCATCGGCCAGGGCGTGCAGCGACAATGGCTCGTCGGTGGGCAACGCCTCGAGCGCCCGCCTATCCACCTTGCCGCTGAAGGCCAGCGGTAGCTGGTCGAGGATCACGATCTTATCCGGCACCATGTAGGCCGGCAGCGTCTGCTGCAGGGTCTGGCGGATATGCGGCTTGAACCGCAAGCCACTGTCCTGCGCAGCACTGTGCAAAGTCACGAAAGCCGCGAGGATCGGCTGGCCGAACTGGGCATTGACGGCCACCACTGCCGACTCCCTCACACCTTCGAGCAGATTGATCGCAGCTTCGATTTCTCCCGCCTCGATGCGAAAGCCACGGACCTTGAGCTGGGTGTCATTGCGACCGATGAACTCGAGGTTGCCGTCGGCAAGGCGCCGCACCAGATCGCCGCTGCGGTAGGCACGCAGGCTGGCAGGCCCGGCATCCGAGTCGATATACAGGAACTTTTCACCGGTCTGCTCCGGTCGGCCAAGGTACTCCTTGGCCAGCTGCGCGCCAGTGATGAACAGCTCCCCGACTTCGCCGTCAGGTGTTGGATGCAACATTGCATCCAACACCTGGAACCCCACCCCAGCCAGGGGCTGGCCTATGGTTCTTACGCTCTGCCCCGCCTGGTAGGCATGACAGGTCACCGCGATGGTGCTCTCGGTGGGTCCATAGGCGTTGTACAACTTGACCTTGTCGGCCCAGTACAAGAACACGTTTTCCGCGCAGGCCTCCCCTCCGACGCCAATGCTGCGCAAATCGCCGATCGGTTCTTCGGTGGGCAGCGATGCCAGGATGGTCGGCGTGATCATGGTGATGGTGTCGATGTGATGATCCCGGATGAAATCGAGAATCGGCGCACCCAGCACCTTGTTGTCCGGATACAAGTACAGCGTGGCGCCCACCAACAGCGGGATCCACAGGTCCATGAAGGAAGCGTCGAAGGTATAGGAAAGCAGTTGTATGACCCGGTTCTTCTCGCCGATACCGGTGATCCTCGGGAACGCCAGCGCGAAGTTGTGGACCGCACTGTGCTGCACCGCCACACCCTTGGGTTGCCCTGTGCTACCGGAGGTGTAGATGACGTAGATCAAGTCCTGGAGCCCGATGACCGTGTGCAGGTCGTGCGCTGGATGATCGGCGATCAGCGGAGCCTGGACCGGCTCGCCCGGCACCACCAGCCGCCCCCGATAGACCTGGAGCTTTTCCACCAGCTCTTGGCTGGCGATCAGAAATTGCGCATCGGTGTCCTGGAGGATGAAGGCCAGGCGGGCTTCGGGATAGTCCGGGTCGAGCGGGACATAGGCCGCGCCGGTCTTCATGACCGCCAGCATGAACAACGGTCGATCCAGGGATTGTGTGGCACAGATCGCCACCAGCGATCCCCGGCTGACACCGAGATCGAGCAGGTGCCTGGCCAGACGATTGGCCCTTTCATTCAACGCTTGGTAAGTAAGGTTTTCAGATCCATGGAATACTGCCGGCTTCTGTGCCTGTAATTCGGCCTGGCGCTCGAACAGTTCGACGACGGTAATGGCTGGTGCATGCTCCATTGCGTTCTACCTCCATGAAGACCGATGGGCCCTGGGCTGAAACCGCCCCGCATAGAACAACGGTCTTGACGATCATCGCGAAGAACACCGGGCCAATCTGCCCGTCATGGACCCACGGATGGGCTGCCTGGTGTTCAAGAACCCCCCAGGCAGCGGACCTACGCCCTGGAGGGAAGCTGGAAGCCTAGCTGCGCGACGATGAGGCTGCGCTGGATACCATTCCTGAGGCGATGGGCGGGACTGGCGGTTTGCGTCGATGGCGTATCGGCCAGGAGGCCAAGGACTCCAAGCGCCGTAGAGCGCCGAGGACCAGCCTGGAGCAGGTTTGGCCGTCGAAGATCCGCGGCACTGCGCCTGTGTCGCAAAGCCAGCGAAGATTCAGCCCGAAAGGGACTTGCCCCGCCCTGCTTTCACCAGGACCAGCCGCCGCGGGCCAGCTCCTGTTCGCAACTGCGGTATTGGGCGCCGAACAGCGAGGCCCGGGCCTGGACCTTGAGCGATACGTTCTTCAGCCAGGGCTTGGCGTCGTAGCTGCGGTTGCGATAGCCGCCCCAGCCTTCGTGGTAGTTCAGGTACTGGCCGTAGGCGTCCCACTTGGACGTGCGGTTGACGTTGTAGCTCTTCTGCATGTACCAGCCCATGAAGTCCAGGGCATCGGCGAAGTTGTCGCGGCTCGCCCCCCAGCCGCCGGCGTCCTTCTTGTAGTCGGCCCAGGTTTCGTCCTTGGCCTGGGCGTAGCCGTAGGCGGTGCTGACCCGGCCCCAGGGGATGAAGCCCAGGAAGTAGTAGCGAGGTGGCAAGGCGTCGTGCTTGAACGACGACTCCTGGTACATCATGGCCATGGGCACCTGGATCGGGGCGCCCCAGCGCTGGTTCATCTTCAGCGCGGCTTCGTACCACTTGGGCTTCTCGCGAAAGATCTCGCAGAGATTGTCGGGGTTGGCCGGGGGCTTGGTGGCGCAACCGGCCAGGGCCAGGAGCAGGACGGGGGGCAAGAGCCGAAGCATGGAGGGGACTATTCCTTTGGCACGGGCCTGGTGCAGCCCTTCGGGCGAAGCTTTATACACACTTTGCCATCAGCCGGCGATACGCCAGCGCGCAGCGCTGTGTTGCCCCTGCTTGACCTCAGCGGGAAATCGCCATCCAACCTGCGCAACCGGTCATGATCCCGGCCGAGGTGCGGTTCAGGCGCTGCATGGCCCTGGGCGACTGGATCGCCCGCTTGATCCGCGCCCCGGTCACCAGGTACGCCAGTTGGATACTCAGGTCGATGCCGACTCCCAGTGCAGTGATGAAGGCCACTTCCGACCAGGACAGCGCCGTCAGGTCGAAGGCATGGGGCAGCACCGCACCGAAGAACACCACCGCCTTGGGGTTGCTCAGGGTCAGCAGCGCTCCGGCGAGCAGCCCACGGCCGGCCGAGCGCTTGGGCAGCTCCTCGGGCTGCGCGGGGTTCTTCGACCACAGCTTCCAGGCGATGAACAGGATGAAGGCCACGCCGAGCCACTTGACGCCGATGAACAAGTACTCGAAGCGCAGCGCCAGCGCCGCCAGGCCCAGGGTGGCCACCAGCAGCCAGAGCGCATTGCCCAGGACCATGCCACCGATGAACGGCAAGGTGGAACGGGCCCCGCGCGCCACCACCTGCCCCAGCATTGCGGCCTGGGCCGGGCCGGGAATGGCCGCGGCAATGGCGAACGGTACGGCGAAAAACCAGATCGAGGCAGTCACGCTCATCGACGAAATCCCCCGGGTCACTGCGATGTCGGCCTGGATATTCGCACCGAGGCAGCCGCTTGGGCAATGCCCGCTCCAGTGACGGCGCAGGATTCACGATGGGGCTTGGCCTGCGGGCCACAGGGGCACTGCATCAGCCCCCGGCAAGAACCTCCCGGGCGCACAGCAACAAGCCGTCGACCACCGCGGAAGGCGTTTGTGCACGGGTGGCCAGGCCCAGGGTCGCCCGTGGCTGTTCCAGGGCCAGCTGGCGAAAATTCAGTCCGGGACGGGCCATCCGCTGCATCGAGGCCGGCACCAGGGCAATGCCCATGCCGGCCGACACCAGGTTGACCGCCGACGACACCTGGGGGGCCTGTTGGTGGATCAGCGGGCTGAAGCCCCGCGCCCGGCAAGCGCTGACTATCTCGGCGCTCAGGCCGTAGCCGGATTTGCGCGAATAGAGGATGAAGCGCTCATCGCGCAGGTCCGCAAGATCCAGGCGCTCGCGAGCGAGCAAGGGATGGCCATCGGGCAGCACCACCATCAGCGGCTCTTCACTGAGGACCTGGAATGCCAGGTCGCCACCCCCGGCAAAAGGCGGGCGGACGATGGCGGCATCGATCTGTCGCTCCAGCAGCCGGCCGACCAGGGTCTCGCTGTTGCCCTCCACCAGGTTGATCTGCACCTGCCAATAGCGCTGCTGGTAGAGACGCAGCAACGCGGTCATGCCCTCGTTGAACGAGGCCGACTCGGTGAACCCCAGGGTCAGGCTGCCGATCTCCCCGCGCGCGGCTCGCAGTGCCCTCACCTTGGCCTCTTCGGCCCGGGCCAGGATGTCCCGGGCACAAACCAGGAAGGTCTTGCCGGCATCGCTGAGAACGATGCCGCGGCCCTGGCGGTGAAACAGCGGCGTGCCGATTTCCTCTTCCAGTGCGCGGATCTGCTGGCCCAGCGGCGGTTGGGCGATGTGCAGGACCTGGGCCGCCTTGGTCAGGCTCTGGGCCTCGGCGGTGGCCACGAAGTAACGCAGGTGTCGGAGCTCCATGGAATGTTCTACGTTCTTATTTTGGATAATTAGAATATTAGACATAACAAATGCCCAGGACCAAGCTTTGCCTATCCAAGCAACGACACCCGCCAGCCCTGGGAGGCACCATGAAAAACACAAGGAAACTACGCGATCTGTTGGCCAGCGGCGAAAGCCTGGTAGCCCCTGGCGTCTACGACGGGCTCTCGGCGCGCCTGGTGGAGCTGGCCGGCTTTTCAGCCGTCTACGCCAGCGGCGGAGCCATCGCCCGCTCCTCGGCGCTGCCGGATATCGGCCTGTTGAGCTTCAGCGAGGTCCTGGAACGCGTGGAGAAGATCGTCGACGGCAGCGCTTTGCCGGTGATCGCCGATGCCGACACCGGGTTCGGCGGCAGTGCCAACGTCGAACGTACGGTACGTGCCTTCGAACGTGCCGGGGTGGCGGCACTGCACCTTGAAGACCAGGCGTTTCCCAAGCGCTGCGGGCACCTGGACGACAAGTCGCTGATCGATACCGAGCAGATGTGCCGCAAGCTGCGCGTCGCCCGCGAGGCCCTGGACGATCCGGACCTGGTGTTGATCGCCCGTACCGATGCGATCGCCGTCGAAGGCTTCGACGCCGCCCTGGAACGGGCGCAGCGTTATGTCGAGGCCGGTGCCGACATGATTTTCGTCGAGGCCCCGGAGACTCTCCAGCAGATCCGCGAAATCGCTGCCCGGATCCCCGGGCCCAAGCTGATCAACATGTTCCATGGCGGCAAGACCCCGATGATGCCGGTCGAGGAACTGGCGGCCCTGGGTTATCAGCTGGTGATCATCCCTTCCGACCTGCAACGCGCGGCCATCCATGCCACGCAGCAAGTCCTGGCGCAGATCAAGCGCAGCGGCGACAGCTCGGCGCTGGCCAGCCAGTTGGTGAGTTTCCAGGAGCGCGAGCGCATCGTGCGCACCAGCCGCTACCTGGAGCTGGACCAACGCTGATCGCCGCGCCGCCCGAACAGGCCATAGCGGTCCCAGCGATACGGCGCCAGGTCGATTGCCGGCTGGCGCCCGGCCACCAGGTCGCTGACGATCCGCGCCGAGCCGCAGGCCATGGTCCAGCCCATGGCACCGTGGCCGCAGTTGAGTAGCAAGTTGCGCACTTGGCAGGTGCCGAGGAACGGCAGGTTGTCCGGGGTCATCGGCCGCTGTCCGAGCCATTGCGTCGCAGTAACGCCCTGCAGCTGCGGGCAGACCTGCTCGGCGAAACGCTGCAGGGCGGCAAAGCGCTGCTGGATCTTGCCCGGTCCGGGTTGCCCGACATCGGCGAACCCGGTGAAACGCAGGGTCTGGCCGAAGGCCGCCCAGGCTACCTTGTGCGGGATCGACACCGCGCCGACGCTCGGTCGCGGGATCCGGCCCAGGGGATAGGACAGCGAGTACCCGGTCACAGGGTGAATCGGCAAGCGCAGCCCCAAGGGGGCCAGCAAAGGTGCCGAAGCCAGGCCGGCGGCGACCACCACGGCATCGGCGCGCCGCCGGCCCTGGTGGGTCCGCACCCCCACCGCCACCCCGGCTTCGACCTCGACCGCCAGCACCTGCTCAGCGAAACGCGCCACGGCCTTGGTCACGCAAGCACGCTCGATGGCCGCCTGGGCATAGCGGGCTGCATCTCCGGTGCCATCCCGGGCGCAATAGACACCCTTGGCAAAACCCACCCGGGCCTGGGCCAGGAGCGGCTCGCGCTCCAGCACCTGCGCTGCATCCAGCTCGGCGAACGGCTCTCCCGCCGCTTGCAGCAACTGGCCGTCGTGGGCACCGGGCCCCTGCCCCGGCCCGTACAGATAAAGGATGCCGGCCTGGCGGCCGCCATAGTCCTCGACTGCCACGCCGCCCTGGGCGAACAACAGGTCCCGCGAGTAACTGGCCAGGGCCAGGGCCGCCCGGGAGTTGGCCAGCCAGCGGGACTCGCTGGCCTCGCCGGCGAACAGCACCGCCCAACGCGCCAGGGCGCCGCTCCACGGGCCGTGGATGCCAATGCCATCGCCCAGGCCCAGCAGGGACTTGAGCGCAACCCCGACGACCCCTGGCTCGGCCCAGCTGAAGCAGTGTCCGGGAGACACCAGGCCGGCGTTGGCGAAGCTGGCACCGGTAGCCGGCCGACCAGCCGCTTCGATGATCTCGACGCTATGGCCCGCCTCGGCCAGCGCCAGGGCTGTGGCCGCGCCGCTGATACCGGCGCCCACGACAATGATGTGCATGCAATGTCCTTGTATTGGAGAAGGTGCGGCCCGGGCCGCAAGTACTGCCAGGCGCTAGAGATGCCCAGCGTCCACCAGCGCGGCGACCCGGTTCCGGGCGCGACGCTGGTTGAGCAGATAGCAAGCGGAGATGCCCAAGGTCCAGAACGCCCCGGCATACAGCGAGACCCGGGTCTTGGGGTCGTAGCCGAGCATGAACACCACGAAGCCGACGAACAGCAGGCAGATGATCGGGGTGATGTGCGCCAAGGGCAGCGGGAACTCCCGGGGCTGGCCACGCTGGCGGCGCCGGAACGCCAGGTAGGTGGCGGCGATCATGCCCCAGGTCCAGGCCACGTTGAACGCCAGCAGTGACATCATGTAGCCGAAGGCCCGGTCCGGCACCAGGTAGTTGAGCACCACGCCCAGGGCCATGCAGGCCACGGTGGCATATACCGCGCGAGCCGGGATGCCGTTGCCCCGGACCTTGGTGAACAGTCGCGGGGCCTGGCCTTCATCGGCCAGTTTCTTGAGGATCCGCGCGCCGCTGAACAGGATGCAGTTGAAGCTCGACAGAGCGGCGGTGATCACCACGAAGTTGATGATGCCGGCCGCCTGGCGAATCCCCAGGCGTTCGAAGGTGGTGACGAACGGACTGCCCTGGGTGCCGATCTGGTTCCAGGGATAGATGGCCAGGATCACCGCGATCGCCGCCACGTAGAACAGCAGGATGCGCCATACCACCGAGTTGATGGCCCGGGGGATGGTCTTGCGCGGGTTGTCCGATTCGGCCGCGGCGATGCCGATCATCTCCACGCCGGCAAAGGCATAGGCGACGATGGGCAAGGCCAGCAGCAGCCCGCTCGCGCCATGGGGAAACCAACCGCCGTGCTGCCACAGGTTGGACACGCCCAGGGGCACCCCGGCATTACCCCAGCCGACGAAGATCATCATGCCGCCGCCGACGACCAGGGCGAGGATGGTCACCACCTTGATCAGGGCGAACCAGAACTCGGCCTCACCGAAGGCGCGCACCGCCAGCAGGTTCAGCGCACAGATCGCCGCGATCGAGGCGCAGACCCAGATCCACT
The DNA here is from genome assembly GCF_046230915.1 of Pseudomonas sp. KCJK8993. NCBI lineage: Bacteria > Pseudomonadati > Pseudomonadota > Gammaproteobacteria > Pseudomonadales > Pseudomonadaceae > Pseudomonas > Pseudomonas sp. KCJK8993. Next base: position 8,778 of record NZ_JBJJLO010000068.1, on the reverse strand, counting down.
GCGGTACCTCGGGAAACCAGCTTTTCATGTAGATGCCCACGGCCGTGGACTCGGCCACGCCGACCCCGACCATCAGGATCCAGTAGTTCCAGCTGGAGAGAAATCCCGCGTAGGGGCCCAGGTAGTGGTGGGCGTAGGCGGCAAACGAACCGGACACCGGGTTGTGCACGGTCATCTCGCCCAGGGCGCGCATGATCAGGAAGATCACCCCGCCGCTGAGCACGTAGGCCAGGAGTACCGAGGGCCCGGCGGACTGGATGGCCGATGCCGAGCCGAGGAACAGACCGACGCCGATGGACATGCCCAGGGCCATGAAGGACAGCTGGCGCGAGCTCAGGAGTTTGTTTGCCATGTGGTTGATGCCTGCTTGATAGCCTGATTGTTATTGGTTGTTAGCTTCTAAGCCGCGACCGGGGCGAGGCATCGCTCCTGTCATCGCGGTTGGCTGCACGCTCGGTCCCTGAGTGCCTTGCCCCTCCTGACCTTCCTGCATGGAGGTGCGCTTCGCATAATTTGCGTATACGCAAACCCAATGAGACAACTGCACAGGATTTTTTGCAAACATAATTTGCGTATACGAAAATTTAGCGGCCTGCTCGACCCGCCAGGATGCCCCGGTAACAGCCACGCGATCGCCAGGCGTCGCGCCGCTTACCGGCAGGCAAAGAGGATGTTTCACAAGGGGTGGAGCCTCCCGGGCTGGCGCCGGGCCTCAGTGACCGGGCAAGTCCTGGCCCTGGCGAGCCAGCAGGATTTGCTCGCTCTCGGCGGTGATGACCCCGATGACCTTGGCCAATGACTTGCCGACGCTGATATAGGCGTGGCCGATGCGGCTGTCGAAATATAACGAATCGCCCTTGTCCAGGGCGGCCACCTCACCGGTTTCGAAGTGCACCTGGACCTTGCCCGAGATCACGTAGACGAACTCCACGCCGGCATGCCGGGCGAAATCCTCGGGGCCATTGACCTGGCGCGCATGGATGGTGCCGAGCACCGGGTTGATGGGCTTGCCCTTGGCCGCCGTGGCCAGGAACTCGTAGGTGAACGACAACCCGCGGTAGGCCACGCCTTCCCCGGAACGGGTGATAACCGGGCCCTGCCCGGCCGGCGGTTGTTCGTAGGCATGGGAAAACAGCGTGCCCATGTCCAGTTGCAAGGCCTGGGCCAGGGCCGCGACATTCTCGTAGCCCAGGGCCAGTTGGCCGCGCTCGGCCCGGGATATGGTAGTGATCGAGACATTGGACCGGGCGGCGACCTGGGCCAGGGTCCAGCCCAACTGTTTGCGCGCAGTGCGCAAGCGAATGCCCAGGGTCTCGGGGTTCAGCAGGTTGGGAGCTGCGGCGGCGCGGGAGGTCTTGCTGTTCACGGCTTCTCCTTCGAAGGCCCGGCATTCTAGCACCTATCCCCCGGTGCTCCGGAACCTGCCGGGAAAGCGCAGATACAGCTGCGACCATGGGGGAAGGACGGTGGATTGCGCAAGTTATTTTCTTTATACGCAAATCCACCAGCAGTTAACCAGTCTTCTCCAGCCTGGGGCCATGAGCTAGAGCAAGGCCGCCACTTGTTCGGCCGTGGCCTTGGCCGATTGCGGGTTCTGCCCCGTCACCAGGCGGCCATCGACCACCACCTTGGTGGTGAACGGCAACCAGGCCTTCTCGTAGCGCGCCCCGCGCTGCTTCATCAGTTGCTCGACGTTGTACGGCACCTTGCCTGCCACGCCCGCCAGCACCTCCTCGATCCAGGCGTAACCAGTCAGGCGGCGACCCTCCACCAGCAGCCGGCCGTCGCTGAGCCGCGTGTTGAGCAACCCGCAGTAGCCGTGGCAGACCGAAGACACGATGCCGCCCTGCTCGAAGATCTCCCGGGTCAGGCGTTGCAGGCCCGGGTCGTCGGGGAAATCCCACATCACTCCATGGCCGCCGGTGAAGTAGATGGCATCGAAGTCCGCGCCCTGCAACTCATCTGGATGAGCCGTGTGGGCCAGGCGCTGCACGCTCGCCGGATCCTCCAGCCAGGCCTTGGCCGTGCCATCGAGCAGCGGCCACTTCAACGCCCTGGGCTCCAGGGGCGAGGCGCCGCCCATGGGGCTGACCAGGCGTTGCTCATGCCCCCTGGCGGCGAAGACCTGCCAGGCGTGGGTCAGCTCCCCCAGCCACAACCCGGTGGGTTGGCCGGGGTCGGCGTAATGGGCGACGTTGGTGACGACATGCAAGATGCGCTTAGCCATCCATAGGTACTCCGCAGTGCCGGACTGGCAAAAGGTTAGTCCACCAAGCTGGCAAACGCCTGGCAGGCGAGCTGGACGGATGCCGCCCTGGTCACGCGGGAGCACCGTCATTTGCCTGCTTGACATTAAGGTTAAGTTGAACGTTAGGGTCTTTCCGACCCCGGCCGGCACCGAGCGAACGGACGCCGGCCTTGCCCGGGGTATTCATCAGCGTGATGCACTCTCTGGAGAACTGGAACGTGAAACTTGCAACTGTCACCGCAATGGCCGGCGCCCTCCTGGCCCCCCTGGCAAGCCCCGTGCTGGCGGACGCCACGGGCCATGCCGAAACCACGATGATCGATATCGCCGGCCATCCGGTGCCGGTGCTCAAGGGCGGCCTGTACGACCGCTATCGCTCCAACCCGCCGCTGTCGGTGATCGAGGCCGAGGCGCCGGGGATGGACCTGAGCTGGTTCAAGCAACTGGCCAAGACCCGGGTCGACATGGGCTTCGAGTCCTACTCGCCGAACTTCTACTACAAGAACAGCCGTATCACCGCGGTCTATACCGCTGACCTGGCACGCCTGCGCGAGCTGATCCCGGCCGAGGTGCTGGCCCAGGTCCAGCCGCTGCAAGTCTGGCCTGGTCGCGGGTTGGTGGCCTTCACCGCCTACACCTACGACTACTGCGACAACGACAGCTACAACGAAATTGCCCTGTCGATCATCACCAACAAGCCGGGCAAGTCCAACCTCGGCCCCCTGACCCTGGTCGGCCAGTCCATCTCCAAGGACTTCTGGGGCTACGTGCTCAAGCTGCCGGTGAACACCGAACTGGCCCGGGTGCGTGGCGTGGTGGGCTATAACCTGCCCAAGTGGCTGACCGACATCAGCCGCCGCGAAGAAGCCCAGAGCCTGTCCTACGACATCATCGACAGCCAGACCGGCAACGTCGACGTGATCTTCAAGGGCAGCAAGCTTGCGGACCTGTCCCACGACGTCGGCATGGTGACCAACAGCTTCACCAACCTTGACCACAACGGCCAACTGGCCTACGGCTACGCCACCTCGCGCCAGACCAGCCATGCCTCCAGCAGCAGCGCCGACGCCGCGCGCCTGATCCTCGGGCAAGGCAGCCTCTCCGACTACCTGCGCTCGCTGCAGTTGGGCAAGTTGGTGAAATACGAATACGTGCCCGAGTTCCAGAGCGCGCTCTATGCCCCCCAGCCCCTGGCCAGCCTGAACGATAGCCACTGATCCCAGGTGTCCTGACGTGACCGGGACCGACCGCCAAGACGGCGGTCCCGATGGCCGCCGATCACTCGATGCGTATCTGGCCCGAGCCCGGCAGGCTGCTGACCAGTCCGGCTCCCAGCAGCTTCGCCGGGGTGTACGCGCCCCCCGCGGGGCGCTCGCCCGCCAGGTACTCGACCACTGCCAGGGCGCCACTGACGGTCAGGCTGTAGACATTGGCGGTGTGCACCCGGGCCACCTTGCGCTGGCCCTGGGCATTACGCGCCTCGCCCCACACATAGGTGCCCTGGTCGGCCCGCTTGGCATCGTCCGGGCCGGTCACGGTCTTGCCGATATGCGCCTTGAGGCGCTTCTGCACCCAGGCCAGGCCCAGCAGCGGACGGACCAGGTTGGCCCACCTGGCACCGCGGATCATCCCGGCCGACCCAGGGAGGAAGACCTCGATATTGGCAATGCCGGTGGTGTAGTAGGCGGTGGATACGTCGCCCCAGGGAATGGTCATGGCGAGCTTTTCACCGGCGCCGAAATCGATGCGCCGCACCTGGTAGGCCAGCGGCACCGTGACGATCTTGCCGTCGCGCCGCACCTTGCCACCCTGGGCCATGCCCTCCACCGAGGTCTTGGCCGTACCGGGCGAGAAGCTCGAGCGCGAGTCGAAGCCCAGGGCCAGGTGCGTGGCATCGGGCAGTGCCGCCTTGAGCGCGGCGGCGATGCAGTCGGTGGGGATCACGTCGAATCCCACGCCCGGGCAGATCACCACGCCCGCTTCCCGGGCTCGCAGCCCCAGGGCCTGGGCATGCTCGAAGACGGCGATTTCGCCGGTGATGTCCAGGTAGTGGGCCTTGGCATCCAGGCAGGCCTGCATCATCGGCGCGGCGGTGGCCGAGAATGGCCCGGCGCAATGCAGGACCAGGTCCATGTCCTGGATGCGGGCCGCCAGCTGCGCTTCATCGAGCCCGAAGACCCGCGCCTCCAGGCCCAGCTCCCGGGCCAGCGGCTCGACCTTGTCACGACTGCGCCCGGCCAGCACCGGGCGCAAACCGCGCTGGTGCGCTTGGCGGGCGATCAGCTCGCCGGTATAGCCATAGGCGCCGTAGATCATCCATTGCATCGGTTCGGCTGGGCTGGATCGTTCGTTCATGGTGCGGCTCCTGGCAGGGTTGGGCGAGGCGGCACGCTGCCCTCCTCGATCTGGCTGCGACGCTAACCTTCAAGCCTGGTTCAGGGTCAAGGGGCAAGCCCGGCTCGCCCCGTCCTGCTCAAGGATAGAAAAGCAACAGGCCGAATACCGCGAACACGGCCAAATGCATGAACCCCTGGAGCGGCGAGGTGCGCTGGCCGCCGAAGCTCACCAGGGTGAGCCCGACGGTGATGGCGAACAGCAGCATCTCGGCGGCCGACAGCCCCATGATCACCTGCTTTTGGGTGATCAAGCCGATCACCAGCACCGCCGGCACTGTCAGCCCCACGGTGGAAACGAAGGCGCCCAGGCACAGGTTCAGGGTGCGCTGCATCTCATTGTTGCAGGCGGCCTTGATCGCCGTGATCGACTCGGGGGTGAAGACGATGATCGCGATCAGTACGCCGCCAACCGCCACCGGTGCCCCGGCCTGGGCGATGCCGTAGTCGGTGACCACCGCCAGGTAATGGGCCAGCAGGACGATGGGCAGGATGAGCCCGAGCAAGACCAGGGTACGCAGGAGCATTTCCCGGGGATTGGCCGGCGGCTGCGCATCGGCATCGGTGCCGGCCTGGGCCTGGGGAAGGTGCAGGCGACCGGCCGGCGGCTGGACGAAGAATCGCCGGTGGCTGCCCACCTGTAACCACAGGAACGCGCCGTACAACAACACCGTGATGGCCGAGATGCCCATGGCCTGGGTGGCGCTGAACTCGCCGGCCCCGGACGTGAAGTTCGGCAGCAGCAAGGCGATGCCGGTGAGCAGCACGATCATCGAGAGGTAGCAACCCGCGCCCTGGGCGTTGTACTCCTGCTCGCCGTTGCGCGCAGCTCCAGCCACCAGGCACAGGCCGATGACCAGGTTCATGATGATCATCATCACCGCGAATATCGAATCCCTGCCGATGGTCGGCAGCTCTCCCGGCCCCAGGAGCATGGAGGCGATCAATATCACTTCGATCGAAACGATGGACAGGGTCAGGATCAACGTGCCGTAGGGTTCGCCCAGTTGCCGGGCCAGGTGGTCGGCCTCATGCACCACGCCGAACGCAGCGGCGAGGATGGTGCAGAACAGCAGCAGGAACACCCAGCTGGCGGTCAGTGGCTGCAAGGGCGCGGCCAGCAGCTCGCTCCCCTGGAAAAAGAACAGGCCCACCACCAGCCAGGAGCCGGCAAGGCGCAGGACTGTGGACAACGGCACTACTCGAGAAAGTTCACTCATGTCGGTCTCATCTTCGGTTCATTGCACAAGCAACATGGCCCAGGCCATGTCCGGTTCGCGGTGAATCACTGGCTGGCACGCCCCCTGTCCGGCGTTGCAGGGGCACGCCGGCGGGTAAGCCACGCCGGGCCTGGGCACAGGCGCGCAGCAACCGCGCGGCATGACGAAGAGGCTCGTGCGCAGCACAAGGGATGGAGCAGGCAGGGAAAGTATCGCGGGGACGCTGGCCATGGGGGCTTGCTCAGCAGCTTCGGGCCGTCCCGCATGTCGATCCTGGCCCCGGGGCCGTCCCCGGGCAGGTGGTTGAACGCGCCATGGAAACGGCGCTGCGGCGCACTCTAGCATCGGTGTGCCTGTCGATTCCAGGCTCAATTCCTGCGAATCCCGCGGCATTCAACCTGCGAATCTTGCTTCTGCAAGCCGGCGAATGCAGACGCACGATTTATGGTGGCGGGGGTTATCCGAACTTGCCACAGGCGAGGTACACATGCGATCTGCCCATGGTGGCGAAGCTTTATCCCCCGGAATCGAGCGCCTGGATTTTGGCCGGGTCTCGGTGTTCTTCGGCAACCGCCACGGCAAGTACCCGGACGGCAATCAGGTGACGATCCGCGGGACGGACACCCTGGCGGCCTTCGATACCCCCATCGTCGCCAACTGCATCGGCCCCTGGTTCGATGCCACCGAGCTGGTGGTCCTGGGCCATGTCCACGAGGACCACATGGCCGGCCTGCATCGCCTGCCCCGGGCCAGCGTCCACGTCCACCAGGCGGACCTGGCCGCGGCCCGGAGCTGGGAGGGCCTGGCGGCAGCGTTCGGGATCAGGGACCCGGAACAGGCCCGGGTCATGCTCGAGTACTTGCAAGGACAGTTCTCCTACGCCCCGCGTCCGGATGCCCAGGGCTACCAGGACGGCGCCTGCTGGGACCTGGGGCGCTCCAGGGTCCGCGCCTTCCATATGCCCGGGCATACCGCCGGGCATACGGTGCTCCTGGTCGAGCCCGAGGGCGTGGCCTTCATCGGCGACATCGACTTGACCGGCTTCGGCCCCTACTACGGCGACGCCACATCCAACCTGGGGGATTTTCGCCGCAGCTTGCAACGCTTGCCGGAGATCCCGGCCAAGGTCTGGGTCACTTCGCACCACCGGGGCGTCTACACCGACCGCGAAGGCTTCCTCAACGCCCTGGCGGCGTTCGCCAGCAAGCTCGACGAGCGCGAGAACCGGCTCCTGGCCTGGCTCGACGAACAACCACAAGCACTCGAACAACTGGTGCAACGCGGGCTGCTGTACCCACCGGGACACGCCGCGCCCTGGGTGGCGAGCGCCGAGCGCCGCACCATCGCCCAGCACCTGGCCGAGCTGCATCAGGCCGGCCGGGTGCAGCAGGACGAACAAGGACGCTACCACCTCGGCTGAGGGTGTCCGGATGGCTGCGCGCTACGTTCGAGGTTCGGCATGCAGCCCACCGAGCGTCCGGCACCTGATCAAGCGTGACTGGCCACCAGCACGCCCATGCCGATCATGGCCAGGATCTGCGTGAAGAAGAACGCGAAACGCCAGCTGGCAACCTTGTCGGTCTGTGGCAGGCAGATATGCACCAGGCTCTGGGCCATGCGCGCAGCCAGCATCAGCAGTGCCAGGCCATCCAGGGCGCCGCTGGTGACGGCCGATACATGGATCGCCAGCACGATGGCGCCATACACCGGCAGGTTCTCCACGCAATTGCGGTGTGCAGCCATGGCCCGCTGGTACCAGTCGCTGCCCTGGGGCTTGCCCGGCTGCCACTCGCTCACCGTGGCGCGACCGGTCAGGATGCGCGACCAGCGATAGACGCCGACCGTGCCGAACAAGATGAGCAACGTCCAGCTGGCAAATGCCAGCAGGACCCAAGTGGGCGTATTCACTCTGGACCTTCCTGATTGATGGATAATAGCGGGGTTTGCACAGCACTCAAGGTGCTGGCAGGCTCACGACGCTCCGGTGGCCTTGAGCCCGAACCATAATATTAGAATTATCTAAATTAGCAATTGCTAATTTAATGGATTACCTGTTCCCATGACTCCAGAACCCATTGGCGACGACGAGCGTTTTCTCGCCGAAGGCGCACAGAAAGCCGCCACTCTGCTGCGCGCAATCAGCAATGAATACCGCCTGCAGGTGCTATGCCTGCTGATCGAGCATGGGGAAATCACCGTGGGTGGCCTGCTGCAGCGCATCGCGCTGAGCCAGTCTGCCCTGTCCCAGCACCTGGCGAAGATGCGCGAGGAAGGCCTGGTGGCCTTCCGCCGCGAAGCCCAGACCCTGTACTACCGCATCGACAATCCCGACGTGGCGAAGATCATCGCCACCCTCAAGAGCATCTACCGCCCCTGATGACCACTCGCCGGCCCTATACCCGCGCGATCACCAGTTGTTCGAAGACCGGTGCCCGCAGGCGGTCCGTGCGCCCGGCGAAGTAACGTTGCTCCAGCTCGGCCGGTGCGACCAGTAGCGCCTCGGCAAACCCCAGTTCCAGCAGCCAGTGCTGCAACTGCCCGGGGTCGAAGCGGCTGATCCAGGGTTCGCCGCGAGCGGCCGCCAGGCTGGAAAACACCTGCACCGCCTCCTGGTCCAGGCCATCGAGCCCTGGATCCTTGATGATGAAACTCATCACCAGGCCACTACCGGCCGGGAGCGCCAGCACATCTTCCAGGGTGCGCTGGATCGCCACCCGCTCCAGGTACTGGGTGACGCCGAGCCAGGACAGGAAGGTCGGCACTTGGGGATCGAAGCCGACGGTTTCCAGGCCCTGGCGCAGGGTCACGCGCTCGAAATCCATGGCACAGAAGCTGAGGTTGCGTGGAATGCCGATGCGCGCCGCGTGCAGGTAACCGCGCTTGCATGCCTGGGAGGCCGGATGGTCGACCTCGATCA
>NZ_JBJJLO010000067.1:0-36191 GCF_046230915.1 Pseudomonas sp. KCJK8993 | reverse complement strand
CCAGGACGAGCAGCGCCAGGACGCCCTGCTGACCCTGCAAAAGGATGCCGCGCGCCTGCAAGGCCAGTTGCAAACCGCCGTCGATGCCAGCCAGCAGGCGGCCCTACAACTGGAGAAGCAGCGCGAGCAACTGGACGCCGATCGCCAGCGCCTGGACGAAGAGCTTGGCGGCTTCAGCCAGTGGCTGCCCGGCGAGCTGCTCGACCGCCTGCGCCACGACCCGGCGGCGAGCTTCATGCAGCTGGACCAGCAAGTGCAGCAACGCATCGAGCAACTGCGCGAACAGCAGGATGAAACCCAGGAACAGCAGCAGCGCCAGCTGGCCCTGGACAAGGAACAAGACCGCCAGCAGACCCGCCAACAGCAATTGCACGAGGCCCGGCAGCAGGCCGAGGCCCTCAAGCACCAGCAACAGGCGCGCCAGCAGCGGTTGGCCGAGTTGCTGGGAACCCACGACAGCGCCGAGCACTGGCAGCAGCAGCTGGAACAGAGCGTCGAGCAGGCCCGCATGGCCCAGGCCACGGCCCAGCAGCAAGCGCAGGAACTGCAACAGCAGCTGATCCAGCTGGCCGCCGAGCTCAAGGCCGGCCAGGAGCGCTGCCAGGCCCTGGCAGCCGAACAGCAGCAACTGGCCGCCAGCATCGAGCAGTGGCGCGCCCAGCACCCGCAACTCGACGATGCCGGGCTGCATGGGCTGCTGGAACTGGACGACAGCCAGGTCCGAGCGCTGCGCGAGCGCCTGCAGGCCAACGACAAGGCCATCGAGCAGGCCCGGGTACTGCTCGAGGAGCGCCAGCAGCGCCTGGAGCAGCACCAGGCCCAGCACAACGGCAACCTGGAAGCCGAGGAGCTGGCCCAGGCCCTGGAAACCACTTCGCAACAAGTGCTGGCCGACGAACAGCAAGTGGCCGAGCTGCGCGCCCGGCAGAGCGAAGACCAACGCCGCCAGGAGGCCAACCAGGCCCTGGCCCAGGACATCGCCCAGGCCTACGAGCAATGGCAACGCTGGGCCCGGCTCAGTGCCCTGATCGGCTCGGCCGAGGGCGACAAATTCCGCAAGATCGCCCAGGCCTACAACCTCGACCTGCTGGTGCACCACGCCAACGCGCAACTGCGCCAGCTGGTGCGGCGTTATCGCCTCAAGCGCGGCGGTAGCATGCTCGGCCTGCTGGTGCTGGACACCGAGATGGGCGACGAATTGCGCTCGGTGCATTCGCTGTCCGGCGGCGAGACCTTCCTGGTGTCCCTGGCGCTGGCCCTGGGGCTGGCGTCCATGGCCTCCAGTACGCTGAAGATCGAGTCGCTGTTCATCGACGAAGGCTTCGGCAGCCTCGACCCCGACTCGCTGCAACTGGCCATGGACGCCCTCGACGGTCTCCAGGCCCAGGGCCGCAAGGTCGGGGTGATCTCCCACGTGCAGGAGATGCACGAGCGCATCGCGGTGCAGATCCAGGTCAGCCGCCAGGGCAACGGCCTGAGCCAACTGGAGGTGAAATGAACATGGCCGAACCGATCCTCTACTCGTTCCGTCGCTGCCCCTATGCCATGCGCGCCCGGCTGGCCCTGCGCTATGCCGGGGTGAGGCCACGGATAGTCGAAGTCAGCCTCAAGGCCAAGCCGCCCGAAATGCTGGCGCTGTCGGCCAAGGGCACGGTGCCGGTGCTCAGTGTCGGTGAACAGGTGATCGATGAAAGCCTGCAGATCATGCTCTGGGCCCTGGAGCACAATGACCCCGGGGACTGGCGCCTGCTGGACGATCCCCAGGCCCGGGGGCGGATGGCGGGGCTGATCGAGGAGAACGACCAGGTGTTCAAGGTCCACCTCAACCGCTACAAGTACGCCGAGCGTTACCCCGAGGCGCCGATGGAGCACTACCGGGCCCAGGGCGAGCTGTTCCTGGCGCGCCTGGAGGGCCTGTTGCGCCAGCAACGCTACCTGCTGGCCGCACACCCGAGCCTGGCGGACGCGGCCCTGCTGCCCTTCGTCCGTCAGTTCGCCCACGTGGACCGCGACTGGTTCGCCCAGGCGCCCTACCCGGCGCTGCAAGCCTGGTTGCAGGGCTGGCTGGAGTCCGAGCTGTTCAACGCGATCATGGCCAAGCCCGCCTGACACCAAGTTGCGCTTGCCTGGCCGAACGCCGAGGGGCCTGCGGCCCCTGTCGCAGCCTCGCGGGCTCGACAGCGGCTACAGCCCTGCGCAGCTGCCGCCAGGCGCAATCGGCAAAATTGCCGTGCTAAGGTTCAGCACCTGTCCTGCAACGGCGAGCCGCCATGTCCATCGTGATCCGTACTCATCCCCGCCTGACCTTCGGTGTCCTGGCCGGCTGCGCCGCCGGCCTGCTGGTGCCAGCGCAGACCCTGACCGGCAAGATCCTCATCGGCTGGAACGTCGCGGTCTGGACCTACCTGGCGCTGATGTTCTGGCTCACGGTCCGGGCCCGGGCCGACCAGGTCAAGCGCATCGCCGAGGCCGAGGACGAAAACGCCGGGCTGGTGCTGCTGATCGTCTGCGTCGCCGCCATCGCCAGCCTGGTGGCCATCACCCTGGAACTGGTGGGCAGCAAGGACCTGGACACCACCCGACGGCTGCTGCACTACGGTTTCACCGGCCTGACGGTGATCGGCTCCTGGCTGCTGGTGGGGGTGATCTTCAGCGTCCACTATGCCCGCCTCTACTACACCTGGGACGGTCCGGAACCGGCCCTGCGCTTCGCCGAGAACCTGAAGGATCCCGACTACTGGGACTTCCTGTACTTCTCCTTCACCATCGGCGTGGCCGTGCAGACCTCGGACGTCGGCGTAGCCACCCGCGAGCTGCGCAGGATCGTCCTCGCCCAGTCGCTGATCGGTTTTTTGTTCAACACCGCGATCCTGGGCTTTTCCATCAATATCGCCGCCGGGCTGTTCAGCTAGCCCGGCAGCGGCTCGCAGCCCACCGCTGGTCAGCTGGGCAAAGAACGCGGGCTGTTTTCCCCCTGCAACAGACTTGACGGCGCAACCGATTCTGCGGTTTCCTGAAACCGGTTTCAGGGCCTGTCCCCGGGATCCTGCGAACCGATCATTCCAAGAACAAGGTCAGCGCCCGTGAATCAGTTTTCCGCCGCCCAGCGCAGCCGCGTCACCATGCTCGATGTCGCCCACCGCGCCGGGGTCTCCAAGGCCAGTGTGTCGCGCTTCATCGGCGAAGACCGCGCCCTGCTTTCCGACACCATCGCCCTGCGCATCGAGCAAGCCATCAGCGAACTGGGCTATCGCCCGAACCAGATGGCCCGTGGCCTGAAGCGCGGGCGCACGCGCCTGATCGGCATGCTGGTGGCCGATATCCGCAACCCGTATTCGATTGCCGTGATGCACGGCGTGGAAACCGCCTGCCGCCAGCACGGCTATAGCCTGGTGGTGTGCAACACCGACCGCGACGACCAGCAAGAGGCTCGGCACCTGGCCAACCTGCGGGCCTATAACATCGAAGGCCTGATCGTGAACACCCTGGGCCACCACCTGGACCAATTGCAGCAATTGCAGCAATTGCAGGAGGAAATGCCCATGGTGCTGGTGGATCGCAAGCTGGCGCAGTTGCAGGCTGACCTGGTGGGCCTGGACAACCCGGCGGCGGTGCACCTGGCCATCGAGCACCTGGAACAACAGGGCTACCGCGACCTGCTGCTGGTCAGCGAGCCCCATGACGGCACCAGCTCGCGCCTGGAGCGCAGCGCCAGCTTCCAGGCCGAATTGACTCGCCGTCCGGGCTTGCGCGGCCAGGTCCTGGAGACCGGTGCCGGGCTCGATGCCGGCCTGCAAACCTTCCTCGATACCCCCGGCCCCGGGCCCAAGGCGCTGTTCTGCGCCAACGGCGTGGCCACGCTGGCCGCCAGCAACGCCTTGCGTCAACTCGGCCGGCCGCTGTTCGGCAAGCTGGGACTGATCGCCCTCGACGACCTGGACTGGTACCCGCTGGTGGGCAACGGCATCACCGCCCTGGCCCAACCCACGGCGGCCATCGGCGCCAGCGCCTTCGAATGCCTGCTCAAGCGCCTGCGTGGCGATAGTGGCCCGGCCCGGGTGGTGGACTTCCCCGCGCAATTGATCGTCCGCGGCTCGACCTGCCAGGCCCGAGGGTAAGGCGGTGCAAGGCCGTGCGAGCCTGGGTGCATCACGCGTAGCCGCTGCCGCAGGCTGCGCATGGGCACGCAGCGGCCAGATGCAGCAAGCACAGAGATAGACCGCAACACGGCATTGACTCGAACAAAAATGAAACCGGTTTCAGAGGTAGGCAACATGACTAGATCACCCGTTTCCATCAGCCTGTCCAGCTACGGCGCGGACCTGGTGCGCCAGCACGGCCAGGGGTACTTCATCCCCCTGGTGGCCGCCGCCGGGGCGTCCTGCATCGAGTGGCGCGAAGAACTGCTGAGCGGCGAGAACCCCGCCGAGCTGGCCCAAAGCGCCCGTGGACACGGGCTGGACAGCGTGTACTCCTCGCCCCTGGAGCTGTGGCAGCCGGGGCGCAGCGAACCGGCGCCGGAACTGTCCGCCACCTTGCAGCGGGCCCGGGAGTTCGGCGCCCGCCAGCTCAAGGTGTCCCTCGGCCACTTCAATGAGCATCACGACCTGCGCTGCCTGGCCAGCCTGCTGTTCCGCCAGCCGCTGCAACTGCTGGTGGAAAACGACCAGACCGCCCACGGCGGGCGCATCGAACCGTTCCAGCGCTTCTTCAGCGCCGTGGAAAGCCTCAACCTGCCGCTGCGCATGACCTTCGATATCGGCAACTGGCAATGGCAGGAGCAATCGGCGCTCAACGCCGCGCGGGTGCTGGGCCGGCATGTGGGCTACGTGCACTGCAAGGCGGTGCGCCAGCGGGTGGACGGCAAGCTGGTGGCGATACCGCCCGGCAGCCCGGAACTGCATCAGTGGGAACAACTGCTGCGACACATGACCCAAGGTATTACCCGGGCCGTGGAATACCCCTTGCAGGGCGACGACCTGGCGCGGGTGACCGCGACCCAGGTCGAGCTGTTGGCCCGCCTGGGCCAGTCGCGACTGGAGAACGCCCATGCCTGAGATCGATATCCTGTCCTTCGGCGAGACCATGGCCATGTTCGTCGCCGAACACAGCGGCGACCTGGCCCAGGTCGAGCACTTCCACAAGCGCATCGCCGGCGCCGACAGCAACGTGGCCATCGGCCTGTCGCGCCTGGGCTTCAAGGTGGCCTGGCTGAGCCGGGTCGGCAACGATTCCCTGGGCCGCTTCGTGCTCGACACCCTCAAGGCCGAGGGCCTGGACTGCCGCTTCGTGCGTTGCGATCCACTGCACCCGACCGGCTTCCAGCTCAAGTCCCGGGAAGACAACGGCGATGACCCCAAGGTGGAGTATTTCCGCCGCGGCTCGGCGGCCAGCCACCTGAACGTCAGCGACGTCGCCCCACCACTGCTGCGCGCCCGGCACCTGCATGCCACCGGGATTCCCCCGGCGCTGTCGGATGCGACCCGGGAACTGACCCACTACCTGATGCGCACCCAGCGCGCCGCCGGGCGCAGCGTGTCGTTCGATCCCAACCTGCGCCCAAGCCTGTGGGCCAGCGAAGCGCTGATGATCCGCGAGATCAACCGCCTGGCGGCCCTGGCCCACTGGGTGCTGCCGGGCCTGGGCGAAGGCCGGCTGCTGAGCGGCTACGAGGATCCGGCGGACATCGCCGCCTTCTACCTGGACCAGGGCGCCGAGGCGGTGGTGATCAAGCTCGGCGCCCATGGCGCCTACTACCGCACCCAACTGGATGCCGGCTTCGTCGACGCCGTGCCGGTGCCCCAGGTCGTGGACACCGTGGGTGCCGGCGATGCCTTCGCCGTGGGCCTGGTCAGCGCCCTGCTGGAAAGCTGCGGCATGGTCGAGGCGGTGCAGCGGGCCAACTGGAGCGGCAGCCGCGCGGTGCAGAGCCGCGGCGACATGGAGGGCCTGCCCTATCGCCACGAACTGCCCACCGACCGGCCATGCCTGGCGACCGCGCTCTAGCGCCGGCCCCGCCGACAGGCCAAGACCCCGACAACCACCTGTTGCGACAAGAACAACAAGCTCAGGAGAACTGCCATGGATACGCTAAAACTCGCCGCCCGCCGTTGGTGGTACATCATGCCCATCGTCTTCATCACCTACAGCCTGGCCTACCTGGACCGTGCCAACTACGGCTTCGCCGCCGCCTCGGGCATGGCCGCCGACCTGAACATCACCCCCGGGCTGTCATCTCTGCTGGGCGCACTGTTCTTCCTCGGTTACTTCTTCTTCCAGATGCCGGGGGCGATCTACGCGCAGCGCCGCAGCGTGAAGAAGCTGATCTTCGTCAGCCTGATCCTCTGGGGCGCCCTGGCCACCCTCACCGGCATCGTCGCCAATGCCTACATGCTGATCGGCATCCGCTTCCTGCTCGGCGTGGTGGAGGCCGCCGTGATGCCGGCGATGCTGGTCTACCTGTGCCACTGGTTCACCCGGGCCGAACGCTCGCGGGCCAATACCTTCCTGATCCTCGGCAACCCGGTGACCATGCTGTGGATGTCGGTGGTCTCGGGTTACCTGGTGGAGCATTTCAGCTGGCGCTGGATGTTCATCATCGAAGGCCTGCCGGCGGTGCTCTGGGCCTTCATCTGGTGGCGCCTGGCCGATGATCGGCCGAGCCAGGCCCAGTGGCTCGACGAGCAGGAGAAACAGGACCTGGAGAGCGCCCTGGCCGCCGAGCAGCAAGGCATCAAGGCGGTGAAGAACTACGCCGAGGCGTTCCGCTCGCCCAAGGTGATCATCCTGGCCTTGCAGTTCTTCTGCTGGAGCATCGGCGTCTATGGCTTCGTCCTCTGGCTGCCATCGATCCTCAAGCAGGGCGCGCAAATGGACATGGTCGAGGCCGGCTGGCTCTCGGCCCTGCCCTACCTGGCGGCGGTGATCGCCATGCTCGGGGTGTCCTGGGGCTCGGACCGGACCCAGAAGCGCAAGCGCTTCGTCTGGCCGCCGCTGCTGGTGGCGGCCTTCGCCTTCTATGGCTCGTACCTGCTGGGGGCCGAGCATTTCTGGTGGTCCTACGCCCTGCTGGTGATCGCCGGGGCCTGCATGTACGCGCCCTACGGGCCGTTCTTCGCCATCGTCCCGGAGATCCTGCCGGCCAACGTCGCCGGCGGCGCCATGGCGCTGATCAACAGCATGGGCGCCCTGGGTTCGTTCGGCGGCTCCTACCTGGTGGGCTACCTGAACAGCGCCACCGGTTCGCCGGGAGCCTCCTACCTGCTGATGAGCGGCGCGCTGCTGCTGTCGGTGTTGCTCACCCTGTTGCTCAAGCCCGGCGCCAGCACGCCGCAGGCCAAACCCCTGGCGCTGCGCCGGCGCCTGGCCCATTCCTGAATCGCCACAGAGACTTCCATGAAAAAACATCTGCTGCTGTACAAGAAACTCTCGCCGTCGCTGATGGCGCGCCTGCAGGAACAACTCACCGTGACCCTGGTGGAGGACTTGGCCGGCGCCGGCCTGGAGCGACTGCGCGAGGCCCTGCCCGAGGCCCATGGCCTGCTGGGCGCCAGCCTGCGCCTGGATGCGGCATTGCTGGATCGGGCGCCACGGCTGGAAGCCGTGGCCAGCGTCTCGGTGGGGGTCGACAACTACGACATCGACTACCTGACCCGGCGCGGCATCCTGCTCAGCAACACCCCGGACGTGCTTACCCAGACCACCGCCGACACCGGCTTCGCGCTGATCCTGGCCAGCGCCCGGCGCCTGGTGGAACTGGCCGGGATGGTCCGCGCCGGCCAGTGGAACCACAG
Organism: Pseudomonas sp. KCJK8993; assembly: GCF_046230915.1. Taxonomy (NCBI): domain Bacteria; kingdom Pseudomonadati; phylum Pseudomonadota; class Gammaproteobacteria; order Pseudomonadales; family Pseudomonadaceae; genus Pseudomonas; species Pseudomonas sp. KCJK8993. The sequence continues at coordinate 28,398 of NZ_JBJJLO010000067.1, read as the reverse complement.
CATCGGCCCGGCGCACTTCGGCAGCGACGTGCATGGCAAGACCCTGGGCATCATCGGCATGGGCCGCATCGGCGAAGCCCTGGCCCAGCGTGGGCACTTCGGCTTCGGCATGCCGGTGATCTACCACAGCCACCAGCCCAAGCCGGCCGTGGAGCAGCGTTTCGGCGCCCGCTACCGCAGCCTCGAGCAACTGCTGCAAGAGGCCGACTTCATCTGCCTGACCCTGCCGCTGACCCCGCAAACCCAGGGCCTGATCGGCGCCCGGGAATTCGCCCTGATGCGCCCCGAAAGCATCTTCATCAATATTTCCCGGGGCAAGGTGGTGGACGAGGCGGCGTTGATCCAGGCGCTACAGGAGCGGCGTATTCGCGGCGCCGGGCTGGACGTGTTCGAACGAGAGCCGCTGGATCATCACTCGCCGCTGCTGCAACTCTCCAATGTGGTGGCCACCCCGCATATCGGCTCGGCCACCTTCGAAACCCGCGAGGCCATGGCCCGCTGCGCGGTGGACAATATCCTCGCCGCCCTGGCCGGCGAACGCCCGGCGAACCTGGTCAACCCCGCGGCCTGGAACCGCCAATAACTCGGTGCCCCTGTGGCCGCTGCGCGACCGTGCGCAGCCTCTGTAGCCGCTGCCGAGCCGGCGAAGCTGCGCCAAGGTCCGCAGGACCTTCCAGCAATCGCCCCCCCTGCGACAACGACTGCGCGCTAGAAACCAAAAGGCCCGCCGGCGCCAGGTCCGCGAGCCTGCTGCTCGACGAGACCTGGCACCGGCGGGCCGGCTTGGCTGGCGTTCAGGCCAGGCGCGCTACGCCAGTTTCTTCTGTGGTTCCAGGGCGAAGCGACGGGCCAGGAATGGTGTGATATCCAGCGGCAGCGCCTCGTCGTGCACCAGCTTGTCCAACAACACCCCGGTGATCGCCGAGGTCAGGATGCCGGTGCGGAAGTGCCCGCAGGCGTTGAGGTAACCCTGGATCCCGTCCATCGGCCCGAGGATCGGCAACTCATCCGGCGAGCCGGGACGCAGCCCCGCCCAGCAGCGCTTGAGGTTGACCTGGGCCAGCTCGGGAATGCAACGCACCGCGCCCTGCACCAGGCCGTTGATTTCCGGATAGGTGGTGGTCACGTCGAAGCCCTTATCCTCGGTGGTGCTGCCGATGAGGATCTCGCCGTTGTCCTTCTGCGCCATGTAGCAGTCACTGGTGGTCAGGCAACCGTTGAGCAGCTTGGGCATGCGCTCGGTCAGGAGGATCTGGCCCTTGACCGGCTTGACCGGGATCTCTATCCCCGTGGCCTGCAGGCTCAGCTCGGCGGCCCAGGCGCCGGCGGCGTTGATCAGGGTCGAGCAATGGAATACCCCGGCCTCGGCGGTCTGTACGCCAGTGACCCGGTTGCCCTGGTGCAAGACACCGGTGACGTTGGTGTTGAAGAACACGTCGACGCCATTCTGCCGGGCGCCCTCGGTGTAGGCGTCGGTGAGGCGGAACGGGTTGACCTGGTGGTCGCAGAGGAACTCCAGGGCGCCCTGGGCTTCATGGCTGATGCTCGGCTCGGAGGCGCGCAGGGCCGCCTGGTCGAGCCAGCGCACCTGCTCCGAGAGGTGCGGGATGCAGCCGACGATATGCTCGGCGTACAGCCGGTCTTCATCGTCGTAGATGACGAACTTGAGCCCGGTGTGCTCGAACTTGAAGTCCATGCCATGCAAGCCGATCAGCTCGCGGTGCAGGCGCGGGTACAGCTCGTTGGACTGCAGGGCGAAGTCAAAGAACGATTGCGGCAGGATGTGCGGGGTGCTGGAGTCCACCACCACCGCCGAGCCCTGGGCCTCGCGCTTGCGATTGGCCGACATCATGCGGAAGAAGATCACCCCGCAACCCAGGCCCACCGATTCGCCGATGGCCCACAGGCCGCCGGCCGAGGCGCGGCTGGCATTGCCCGGGCGCTTGGAGTCGATCAAGGCCACCTTCAGGCCCTTGCGCTTGGACAGCTGATAGGCGCAGGACGCCCCGATCACGCCGCCACCGGCGATTACCACGTCATAGTGCTTAGTCATGCTGGGAGACCTCCTGGTCGGCCGGCGCAAAGGCGGAGAATGGAATCGGGTCCAGCGGGAAGCGCGGGCGAATCCAGCCCACATCCTTGCGCCCGGTGGCCTGGCGCAGGCGGTCGCTGCAATAGCCCACGCACATCCGTCCCTGGCAGTCGCCCATGCTCACCCGGGTGCGCATCTTCAGGCTGGCCATGTCCTCGACGCCCTGGGCCAGGGCGCGTTCGATATCGTTGCGGGTGGTGTGCTCGCAACGGCAGATCACGGTGTCGCCCTTGGGCAGTTCTATCTGTCCGACACCACGCGCGGTGTAGCGGTCCACCGCACCGCGAAAACGCAGGATCGAGGCCAGCTTGCGCTCGTAGCCCTGGCGCCGGCGCAGGGCCGCCTCGTTGCTCAACACATCGCGCTGCATCAGGATCGACAACGCCGCGATACGGCCACTGAGCATCGCCGCTTCACCCCCGCGGATGCCGCCCATGTCGCCGGCCAGGTGGATGTGCGGCTCGCTGCTCTGCTGCCAGACGTTGGCGTTGGCCCGCAGGTAGCCGTCGTCGCTGAAGCTGTGCTCCAGGCCCATCTGCTGGCTGAGCTGGGTGCGCGGAATGAAGCCGTAGCCGATGGCCAGGGTCTGGGCGGCGATGCGCTGGGCCTGGGACATGTCCGGCTGCCAGTCGCTGGAATACGGGGCCACGGTCACTACGCTGAGGGCGTCCTGGCCCTGGGCCTCGACCACGCCCCAGCCATAGCGCAGGGCGATGCCGTGCAGCTTCAGGTAGGCCAGCATGCTCAAGCCATCGAGGAACAACTGCGGCTTGTTGAGCAGGGCCAGGCTCTGCTTGGCGATCTTGCCCAGGGCGCTGGCCTCGTAGACTCCGGCCACCCGCACGCCCGCGGCATGCAGCTGGCAGGCCACCAGGGGCAGCAGCGGACCGGTGCCGGCGATCACCACCGGGCTCTGGGGCTTGACCACCCCGCTCTTGATCTGCAATTGCAGGCCACCGAGCAGCTTGACCCCGGGCAGGGTCCAGCCGGGGAACGGCACGCTGCGCTCGTGGCAGCCGGCGGCCAGCACCAGTTGCCCGTAGTGCACTTCCTGCACCTGTTCCTCGCCATCGAGCAGCATCAGGCTATGGCTGCCTTCGGCGCCGATCACCCGGCTGTTGAGGCGCACGTCGATCATCTGTTCATGGTCGCCGAAGTCGCCGTGCAGCTTGGCCAGCATCTCGCTGTAGCGCGGTCCCAGGTAATCCAGTTGCACGCCATCGCGCAATGGCCCGCGATAGACCACCCCGCCCAGGCGCGAAGCCTCTTCGATCAGGGTGCTGTGCACGCCGTGCTCGGCCAACTCGATGGCCGCTGCCATGCCCGCCGGGCCACCACCGACGATTAGCGGATTCTGGCTCATAGGCTGGGCTCCGTTTCGTTGATGCGGTTGACCAGGGTCTGCACCTGCATGCCTGGCTTGACCAGGGTCTGGCAGGCCCGGCGCTTGTGCCGGCCATCGATCTGCACCAGGCAGCAATGACACACGCCCATGCCACAGTAGGCACCCACCAATTGCCCATGGTCGTTGCGGGCCACCTGGCGCAGGCCGGTGGCCTGGATCACGCTGAGGACGGTCTCGCCCAGCGCGGCGGTGACCGGCTGGCCATTGAGGCTAATGGTCATGTCCGCATGCTGCAGCGGCTGAATGTCGAAGTTGCGGTCTATCTGACGCATTGCGGTTCATCCGTGAAGAAGTGAAAGGCGGTTGCCGGCATCCTGCCGCCCGGGTCCCGGTGCGAGGACGTGGCAACGTCACGGTTCCGGAGGCTCTGCCAGAACCAGGCGCGGGCCAATCTAGTCGGTTTGTCGGACACGAGTATTGACTTGGGCCAAGCAAATGCCCGCGCGACGTCATGAAAATGCCGCCAGTGTCCCGACGTCTCGGGCCACCGCCAGCGCCAGAGCAGCCACCCTCCAGCGCCTGCCTGGGTGGTCAGTAGGTCAGGATGACGCGCACGGTATCGCTGTAGCTGCCGGCCGGGACGTTGCCCTGGGCAGGGTTGACGATGGCCCGGTAAGGCACGCTCTGCGATACGCCACTGCCGACTCCGCGCTGGGTATTGAGCGTGGTCCAGACCGTCGAGTCGCCGGGCTTGTAGAGGTTGTACTCGATGGCATTGGCGCCGCTGAGCATCCGCCGCCAACCAGCGCTGAAATGATTGCCGTTGTCCAGGCCCAGGCTATAGGAGGCGTTCAAGGTGCAACGCACGCCGATGCTCTGGTTCACCGCCGTGAAGGCAGAAACCAGCGCGGCGCTGCCGAAGCTGACATCCGGGGCGCTGTCGATGAAGCAGTCCTTGAGCACCGTCAGCGTCACGTTGATGCTGCTGGTGGCACTGCCCTCGTCGTAGATACAGACCCCCAGGGCGCCCGCGGCACACAGGTACCAACGCCAGCCCAGGAGAATGGTGTCGCTGTAGGTTCCGGCCGGCAGGTTCATCCGGGTGGCGGTGCGCAGGTAGAGCGGCAAGCTGCCATCAGGGCCGTTGAACAGCCCGAGAATGCCGAGGAACGTGGTCTTGCTCCAACGGACCGTAGAGCCGACGTTGTAGATGGTGCCGCAACTGCTGTCGCTGCAAATGACGTAAGGCAGGTAGGCATTGCCACGGGCGTTGTACAGCCGAGGGCTGGAGCCCTGTGCATGGGTGGTGCTGGCAATGGTGGCTTCGATGGTGTTGGTGCTCAGTATCGACAGCAGGCTGCCGGTGCACTTGAAACCCGAGGTCGAGGTAATGGCCTGGGGCGTGCTGGCTACAGTAAAGGAGCTCAAGCTGCCGAAGTCGCCACGACTGGAACTGGTGGTGCAGGCCGCGAACAGCGACGGACTGGCACACAGGGCCAGCAGGCCACAGAGGCCGGCGCATGAGGAATATCGGTTCATGGGTTATCTCCACTGACTGCCCGGCAAGGCAACGGACCGATCTGGCTGACGCTGGGTTTGTGGATGTCCAGCCGGAAACTGGCCTGGCACAGGCCACCATCGCCAAGCCGCACTCGCAGCTGGTTGTCGGCCTGCAGGTCTTCGAAATACACCTGGCCATCCCAACCGACGATGGCCTGCTGCCCGCTGGCCAGGTGCTCGGCCCGACTCCCCAGCGGCAGCGGCGAACCTTGCTCATCCACCAGGCTGATGCTGGCGGCAACCACGGTGCGCATCGGGAAATCCAGCAAGGCCCCGCTGCCCTGGCGCACCGACACCCGCTGCTCGACATCCGGTACCCGGACGTTGGCCGGCAGGCCCAGGGAGTCGACCTGGAACTTCGCCGGGTGGTAGGCCGCGACCCAGGGCACCAGCAAGTGACCGTTTTCATCCGATTGGCCCACCCGCTGGTTCTCATAGCGGATCGGCACCTGGGCGTACCCACCGGTGCTGACCAGCACGAAGGCATCGTTGATCCGGTTGCTGGCGAACAGCGCGCGATCCATCCATACCAGCGAGCCACTGGCGTCGGCCCAGCGCGTGTGGTTGCCAGCCTGGCCATAGAGCCCGGCTCGCAGCTGCACGTTCTGCGTACGCCAGGTCAGGTCCGCCTGCTGGTAGCGACTGGCACCGCCCCCCTGTCCGAGGTTCCAGCCAAACCCGCCCTCGCTGGGCGCGGCCCGGCTCCAGACCACGCGTTCGCTGTAGCGCCCCTGACTGTCACGGGTCATGCCGACATTCAGCAGCCCATGGACCTCGAAGGGCAGTACCCACTGTAAAAGCACGCTGTAGCCACTGTCGGCGAGGTCCTTGTTCAGCGTCAGGTAGACGCTGCTGCGGTTGCCGAGTGAACGGCTATACGACAGGTTGAGCAGCCGCGTGCGGTTGCCATCGCGTGCCTGGATATCGAAGTACCCGGTGCCGATGCTGCCCTGCCCGTCAAGGCTCAGGCTGGCGCTGACCTGATCGGCACGCCGGCTCAAGCGATAACCGCCCAGGGAGCTGAGGTCGTGGTAGCCGTCGCTGCGCTGGATATGCTGCAGGTTCACACCGATGCGCCGCGAATAGTAGGAATACCCGAGCAGGTATTGCTGGCCGCTGTCGCCCTGGCCAGCGCTGGCGCTGGCGCTGGTCGCCAGGCTGAGGGTACCGAAGGTGGCCAGGGCGATGTCGCTGCCGACCCCGAGCAATTGCAGTTCACCTGCTGCCTCGGCATGCCCGGCAAGCGTCAGCTGATCGTTGAGGCCATAACGGTAGATGCCACTGGCGGCGGTATCGCCGTAGGCCAAGCTGCGCCGTCCATAGTCCTCGCGCAAGCGCCCCAGGGACAGGTCGAAATCGCTCAAGCCGCGAGCCAGCAAGGTATTGGAGACATAGAACGGCAGGCTGGTCGACACCTGCCGGCCCTGGGCATCGGTGGTCACGATCGTCGCCTCCCCCGCACCGCTGATATACGGCACGTTGCTGATGGCGAAGGGACCGGGCTGCAGGTCACTGCTGCTGGCCTTGTAGCCGTTGATGAACAGGTCGACGGTACTGGGCACCGCGGCCTGGCCGTCGTACCTGAGCAGCGGATAGGTGACAAGGTCGGGGCGTACCTCGAAATTGCGCGAGAATCGCAAGCCGCCCATGCGCACCGGGTTCGTCCAGTTCAGAGCGCCATTGATGTAGTCGCCCAACTGGTAACTGCGCAGGGCCTGCTCGTCGTTGTAGCGCCAGTAGGTGTCATAGCGCAGGTAACGGTTGCCGGGGTTGTCGGCCCCGCCGAAGTAGTGGTTATAGACCCCGGTATTGGAAAGGGTGGCGAAACCATCGAAGGCGCGTTGCTCCAGCAACGCCGACAGATAGGGCGTGGCGTTGTTGGCGGGCGCCGAGTAATACAGGTCGTAGTTGAACAGCGCCCCCAGGCTGCTGCTCGCCGGAATGTGCGCCAGCAGTCCCGGGTCTTCGATCCGCTGCCGGGGCAGCCAATCGGTCGGCACCTGCAGGCGCAACTGCTGGCTGGCGCTATCGTAGTCCACCTGCACATCCGTCAAATCATCCAGCACGATCGTCCCGACGGGGTTGTCAGGCAACCGCACGCCCGCCTCGCGCAACAGCGCGGCGTCGAGCAGGTAGCGCCCATCCCTGGCGTTGACGGCCACCACCTGCCCACTGTTGCGACCATTGATGACCAGTTCGAGGTAGTAGCGGACCGTTCCCGGGTCGGCCAGGGCCCGTGGCGCAGGGGGCAGGCCCGTCGCCCCCTGCGCCGCTTGTGCGCAAGACAGCAGCGCCAGCCCGACGGACAGCCAGTGGTGACGGCAAGCCTGCACACCGACCGGGGCAACCACGCTGGCCAACCTCAGTAACCAGGAACGCGGACGGCCGCGTCGTTATCGGACAGTTGCAACATCAGGTTCATGCCTTTGCCCGGGGCCAATCCCGGCGGCAGCAACCACCGCATCTGCTGGCCGGGCAGCACGTAGCCGAGCAAGCCATCCAACAGCGGCAGGCTGCGCCCCGCGCCCTCCCAGCGCACGCGGCTGAGCCGTGCATGCACCGCCCCGTCATTGCGCACCTGCAAGTAACGCTGGCCGCCCTCCTCCACCAGGCGCCAGGCCAGCTGCGGCCGGGTGGCGCTGGCGGGATCGCGGTCCAGGTCGGCCCGTGGCTGGGTCCAGATCCCTGCGGCACTGATGAACAGCGGTATCGAGTAGCGCATCTGGAACTGCAAGGCCAGGCCAGCTTGCTTGCTCGCCGGTCCGGAGCCGTCGGGGACTTCATCGATCAGCACCCGGTAGGCCTGCTCCGACACGTTGGGCGCGGCGCCCAGGCGAATCAGCCGGATCAATTGCCGGCGCCCGGCCTCGACCGTGGCGAAAGGCGGACTGGGAATCACCACCTGCTGGCTGCGGTAGACGTCCTCGAACTGCTCCTGGGTCCAGGCCAGCACCCGCACCTGCAAGGTCACCGGCTGGCTGGCGCGATTTTCCAGCCACAAGGCGGTGGCCCCCTGATCGGCCTCGATGGCCGGGTTGACCGGCCAGATGAGCACCGCACCGGCGGCCTGAACCTGGCCGCACAGGAGCAACAACCCGGCCAACAGCCAATGACCGGGGCTCGACACCAATGGGCAACGGGGCATGGGTTTTCCTCCAGGACGGTTCAGAACGCCAGGGTGACGGTGACGGTGTCGTGGTAGCTGCCGGCGGGCGGCATGCGGGCCGCGGCCAGGAGCCGGGCATAGACCTGGTAGACCTGGGTGCCGGGCGGGAAATCGACGATGGTCCGGGCCTGCGCCCCGCTGCCCCAGACCCGGGAATAGGCCGGGTCCTGGTACAACTGATAGGCGAGCCTCTGGCTGGCGCTGATGTGTTTCAAGTAGCGCTGGCCGCCGCTGGCATTGAGCCCATTGTCCAGGGCCACCGAGACCGTCATGCCCGGGGTACAGGTCAGCACGATGGAGCCAGCTCCCGCGGCACTGGCGATGTCCACCGGCCTGGCCAGGCTGCCCAGCGTGCCGAAATCCAGTAACCCCAGGTCGTAGGTGTTGTTGCTCAGGCGGGTGCCGAAGGCACAGCCGTTGGTGACCATGGCCTGGACCCGGAAGGCGCGGCTGACCGGCGACGGATCGCCCCATACGGCCAGGGAGGCCAACAAGGCCGGCCACCCGAGCAGCGCCAGACAGCGGCTGGACATCGCGTCACCAGCCGATGGTCACGTTGACGGTGTCGCGATAGGTCCCCGCGCCAGGCGTTGGTTGCGCAGGCACCACGCCATGAATGGGGTACCACTGGTCACTGCCGTTGCCGACGGCGTTGACGCCCACCACATCGTCCCAGACGGTGCCTCCAGGCCGGTCGGAGTACAGGTTGTAGATCAGGGTGCTGGAGGCGTTGGCCGCATTGGCCATCCTGCGCCGGGCAACCGTGCCGTGAAGGCCGCCATCGAGCCGGATGGAATAGGACTGGCCAGTCACGCACTTGACCCGGATCGAGCCGGCCCCTTGTTGCCCCGTCACGCTGATGGTGTTGTCCAGCGAAGCGTACTGGCCGAAATCCAGGGTACCGAAGCCGATCGCACCGCCGCTGTCGACCGTGCCCGCCTCACAGGCCGGGAGCAGCGTGGCCTTCAGGGTAATGGTGGCGACCTGGGCCTGGGTCGGGCTCCAGCCAATCAGGCAGGACACGGCTGCAAGATGAACAGGGTTCAGGTTCATCGCTCCTCCTTGGACCCTCAGGTCCCGTTGGCGACCCGGTGGATGCGCCCTACCAGGCGACGGTGACCAGCAAGGTGTCGGTGTAGGTGCCTGCCGCTGGGGTGGTGGTGCTCTGTCCGGTGGGAGCCACGCGGCCATAGAGCGGGATGTCGATGGCCGCGCCGCTGGTAACGATATTCACCGGCATGTTCACCTGGATCGGTGAACTGCGGGCGCTGTCCGAGTAGAGGGCGTAGGCGATGGTGCTCGCGGCGGTCGTGGTACTGCGCATGAAGCGCTGGGCGCCGCTGGCATACAGCCCGGCATCCACGGTCAACCTCGGGGTCAGGCCGGTACTGCACTTGATCTGGATGTTGCCGTTGGCCCCCACGGTCTGGGCATCGACCACGTTGGTGAGATCGGCGTGACTGCCGAAATCGAGCGTGCCCCACTGGTTGACGCCGCCATTGATACTGCCGTTGATGATGGTACAGCCGGCGCCGATGACCATTCGTACACCGACCTGGCCGACCAGGGTTCCCGCCAGCGCAGGCAACGACACCAGGCCCAGGAACGCCCCCAGGGATATGGCCTGTAGAAGCACTCCATTCATCTCCTTGATCCTCTTTATGCAGTGACCGTCAATACGCAACCTTATTGTTGCCCAACAAGTTTTTTATTATGTTTCGCCCACAAACAAGCCGCATGCGCAGTGGCTGACACATGTAAAGACCTCGACTCAAGAATGACGAAAACACCAGCCACGATACATGGATAGCCGGAGTGTCCACCCGAAAACTCTACACGCCTTATTTCGAATAAACGATAGTGTACCCATGAATTTTATTATCGAATGGGCGCCGCCCGTCCAATACTCGTCATCCCCCGCAAAGCCCACAATGCACAACTTCGCCCCAACGCGAACAACACTTGGGCAATTCGCTTTTAAAGCATAGGGATAAGTCAACTATCCATCACCGGCCCAGCCCTTTATACGATGCCAGCAGAAGCCTTTGACCCAGCTCAACCTGGCCAAAACGGTCAACCACCAGAGACGGCAAACGATAAAAACCACTGAAAAAATCAAGGACGATGTTATTAAAATGTTATCTGATGGTTATCTTGATAGCATCTTAATTGCCATCTTCCGGATCACTCTTCACTGAAAAACAACAGGCTTGAATAACACCCACGATGAAAAAACAGTATCAAAGCAATGTCTACCCAGCGCACAGGAGCGCGTACTGTAAAGTTACACTCACCGTTCATTAAGTTTATTTGAATACCCGAAAGCCCTCGCTCACCGAAAGTTGCCAACTGGCTAGCGGATGGCGGGTAATTTCAACTCCATTTCCACGCTCATCAAACCTTGAAGACTCAAGCGAGGCGCCGAAACAAAAAAGCCGCCCCCAGCACACGCTGGCAGCGGCTTGGTCAACCGGGACGAATCAGGACTTGGCGCGGGCGTAGTAGTACAGGTCGCGCCCCTTGAGCCAGGCAAAGCGGCCCAGCCAGGCGATGATCCAGTAACCCAGCAGGAACTGGCCGATGCTGGTTCCAGGCCAAGGCCCCAGGAGCATCAGCAGGATGCACATCGGCAGGCAGGCCCAGGCGCCAAAGCGCAGGCCGAAGAGCATCAAGAGGCCCGGGATGACGGCAGTCAGCGGCGTCAGCAGGAGGATCTTGACGCCCGTGGTCACCAGCAGGCTCAAGGCATGATGCGGCACGGCGCCGACCAGGGCGATGGCCGCGGGTAATGCCAGCAGGATCTGGCTCAGGCTGTTGAGCACCAGGCTCACCAGCAGCAACCGGCCCAGGGGTTTGAAACGGGAGGTCTTGTTCATCGTCGATCGTCTGGAATGGAAGGATCCGGCGCCGGCTTGGCTAGCGCCGCTTGTAGCTTTTATTGCCACTGGGCGTCAGGCAGTAGACCCCGCCCCTGGGCCCGGTGCAGAAGCTGCCGGAGCCGCAACTGCAACCCTCGGCGTCGCGCAGCAACGGTTGCGCCCGGGAGCTGGGCGCAGGTTCGCCGAACCTCAGCGCGCAGTTCTTCTTCGAGGCGCTGATGGAGCCGTCGCGGCACAGGAACAACTCGCCATCGCAGCGGGCGATGCCGCCCTTGCGCCCGGAACAGGGCTGGTTGCCCGCCAGCGCAACGCTGCTGCCCAGCCACAGGAGCAGGCCCAGGCACAGCAGCGAGGCGGGTTTGCTGCGCATTTGGATCACCCTGCCCATGCTCGTGCCTCCTGGCAAGAAAAGTGGCCAGATGATATCAGCATTCTGGGCCAGTGACGCTGGATTTCACTGGTCATGATGGGGTGAGTGCGATAGATGAAAGTTTTTTTAGAATCCAGGCCGCGGTTTCTTGGCAGAATGCCCTCCTGTGCCATGACCCCCTGCAACAGGTGCCTCGCCCATGACCCGCATTCTGACCATTGAAGACGACGCCGTGACGGCCCGGGAAATCGTCGCTGAACTGAGCAGCCACGGCCTGGACGTGGACTGGGTGGACAACGGCCGCGAAGGCCTGGTGCGCGCCGTCAGCGGCGACTACGACCTGATCACCCTGGACCGCATGCTGCCCGAGCTGGACGGCCTGGCCATCGTCACCACCCTGCGCACCATCGGCGTGGCGACGCCGATCCTGATGATCAGCGCCCTGTCCGATGTCGACGAGCGCGTGCGCGGCCTGCGCGCCGGCGGCGACGACTACCTGACCAAGCCCTTCGCCTCCGACGAGATGGCGGCCCGGGTCGAGGTGCTGCTGCGGCGCAAGAACACGGTCAAGGATTTCGACACCAGCCTGCGGGTGGCGGACCTGGAGCTGAACCTGATCAGCCGCGAGGCGACCCGCGCCGACCAGCTGCTGAGCCTGTTACCCACCGAGTACAAGCTGCTGGAATTCCTGATGCGCAACACCGGGCAGATCCTCTCGCGGATGATGATCTTCGAGGAGGTCTGGGGTTATCACTTCGACCCCGGGACCAACCTGATCGACGTGCACATCGGCCGCCTGCGCAAGAAGATCGACCCACCCGGCATGGTCCCGCTGATCCGCACCGTGCGAGGCTCGGGTTATGTCATCGCTGAACCCCTCTAAGGGCTGGCGCTCCTCCAGCAGCCGCCTGCTGGCGCTCTACAGCTCGCTGTTCGTGGCCTGGAGCTGCATTCTCATGGGGGTGCTGTACTACGAGGTCTCCAGCTACCTGGACAGCCTGGCCAAGCACTCGCTGATGCAACGCCAGCACCTGTTCGCCCGCTTCGAGGGCGAGCAGCTGGTGGAGGCCCTCGCCACCAGCATGACCTTCGACATGCGCGCCATCGACGCCTACGGCCTATTCGACGCCCAGCGCCGTCCGCTCAGCGGGCCGATCCGCGAGATCCCCGAGGACCTGCCCCTGGACGGCCAGATCCACGAGCTGAAGAACTGCATCGACTCCGACGACCCGAGCCTGCCCCGGGACAGTTGCGATGCGGTGGCCACCCTGACCCGCGACGGCCGCTGGCTGGTGCTGGTGCGCGACAACGGCTCGCTGTTCGCGGTGACCCGGATCATCCTCCACGCCCTGCTCTGGGGGGTTTCCCTGACCATCATTCCCGGCGCGGCCGGCTGGCACCTGTTGCGCCGCCGGCCGTTGCGGCGGATCCGGCAGATCCAGGCCAGCGCCGATGCCATCGTCGCCGGCGACCTGACCCGGCGCCTGCCGCTGTCCAATCGGCGCGACGAGCTGGACATGCTGGCGGCCATCGTCAACGCCATGCTCGAGCGCATCGAGCGGCTGATGCATGAGGTCAAGGGGGTGTGCGACAACATCGCCCACGATCTGCGCACCCCATTGACCCGCCTGCGGGCCCAGCTCTATCGCCTGCAGCAGCAGGCCGAGGAAGGCTCGCCCCAGGCGTTGCAGATGGACCAGCTGCTGGCGGAAGCCGACACCCTGATGGCGCGTTTTCGCGGGTTGCTGCGGATCTCGGAACTGGAAGACCGTCGGCGCCGTTCGGGTTTTCTCGAACTCGACCCCTTGCCGCTGCTGCAAGAGCTGCATGATTTCTACCTGCCCCTGGCCGAGGAAGGCCGCCTGAGCCTGCTGCTGGAGGTGCCGCCGAGCCTGCCGCGCATGGTCGGCGACCGGGCGCTGCTGTTCGAGGCCCTGGCCAACCTGTTGAGCAACTCGATCAAGTTCACCCCACCGGGTGGTGAGGTGATCCTGCGTGGCCTGGACGACGGCGGCAGCCCGCGCCTGGAAGTGCTCGACTCCGGCCCCGGGATTCCCCCGGCGGAGCGCGCCGCGGTGTTCCGGCGCTTCTACCGGGTCGACGAAAACAACGCCCAGGGCGGCTTCGGCCTGGGCCTGTCGATCGTTGCGGCGATCGTCGACCTGCACGGCTTCAAGCTCGACGTCGGCACCAGCGAACGCGGCGGCGCCCGCCTGAGCCTGGACTGCCACCCCAACCTGATCACCGAATAACCGCTGCCCCCTGTGGCCGCTGCGCGCCCATGCGCAGCCTTCGGCAGCGGCTACACGAAGCGGTCTGCGCCAATCAGGCCCGGGGCAATTGCCAGCCGTAGTGCACCGAGAGCATGCGCAGGGCGAAACACGCGCTGCCGGCCAGCCAGGCGCAAACCATGGGCGCCAGCCCCAGGCGTCGGGCGAGGATCAGGGTTGCCGCGCCGACGAAGGCCGAGCTGGCGTACAAGTCCACCTGCAAGACCAGGGGAATGCGCGCCAGCACGATGTCGCGGAGCACCCCGCCGCCGACCCCGGTCACGGTGCCCATCAGGGTCGCCACGAACGGCGAGATGCCAACGTTCAGGGCCTTCTGCGTGCCGGCCACGGCGAACAGACCCAGCCCCGCCGCATCCAGCAGGATCAGCAGCGGCTCGGAAATCCCCAGCACCCCTTCATGGAACACGAAGGCCAGCCCGCCCATCACCAGGGCCAGGGCCGGATAGCGCCAGTCGGCCACCGCCTTGGGCGGGCTGGCGCCGATCAACAGGTCACGGGTGACGCCACCGCCGAGGGCGACGATGAAGGCGATCACCATCACCCCCAGCAGATCGAGCTGGGCGCGCATGGCGCTGATCGCGCCTTCCACGGCGAACACCGCGGTACCGGCCAGGTCCGCCACCAGGACGATATTGTCCAAACGGCCGGGCACGCCCTGGACCCGGGCGTTCACGGTTCACCACCATCGGTGCGGGGAAAGGCTGCGGACATGGGGCCGACTCGCAAGGCCGGCCGCGAGCGCGGCCAGCGACCCTTTGCTTATAGTCCAGCGCCAGCGGCGCCGCCATCGAGCAGGCTCAGGGCGTCAGGTCGATGCGCCCCAGGGAGTTGCTGTCCAGCTCATAGAGCAGCTCATCGATCATCTTCGCCACATCGGCCTCGCTGCGCAGGGCCTTGAGGCTGAGCCCACTGGCCACCAGGTCGACCCGGCCGCTGCGGGGCTCGAACACCCGCAGGGTCAAGGTGCCGTCACCCGCCGTGGTGAAGCTGCAAGCCAGTGGCGCCAGGCGCTGTTCGATACAGGCCCGTAGCTGCGCCTGGGTAATCGCCCCGGGCATCTCAGCGGCGCCGCAGCAACAGGCCGGCCAGCAGGCCGACGCCCGCCAACAACGCCGCGCTGGCCAGGGGACGCTCCCGGGCCCAACGCCAGCCCCGGTCCAGCACCTCGCCGTAGTGCTGCTGCAACTGGCCCGCGGCTTCGCGGGCCATGCCCCGCGCCTGCATCGGCTCATCGTCCAGCCATTCGCCCACCATCGCCTGGGCCTTGCCGGCCGCCTTGTCCACCTTGCCCTTGAGCTGTTCGCTCGCCATGTCGACTGTCCTTTTGCTGTGGTTGATCGGGCGCCAGGCCGCGACAGCGAACCTGCGCAGGTTTACAGACTAAAAATCCGCAACGCCTGGTAAAAGGCGCATTTGCACTAGCCGAACTAGTGCATGCGCACCCGTTCAACGCGATCCATTGCCCAAGGCTCCGGCGAACAACCCGCGCTCGCGGGCCCAAACGATGGCCTCGCTCCGGCTGTGCACGCCGAGCTTGGAATACAGGGTCGCCACGTGGTTGCGCACGGTGTTGAGGGCCAACTGCAGCTGGGCGGCGATCTCCTTGTCCGCCAGGCCCTGGTAGAGCAACCCCAGTACTTCACGCTCGCGGGCGGTCAGGTCGGCCGAGGACGTGCCCGGGGCGCCAGGGCCACGGCTGTTGCGGACATTGGCGAGCTTTTCGATCAGGGTCTGGCTGAACCAGGAAGCGTCGCGCATCACCTCCTCGATGGCGCCCACCAGTTCCAGCTCGGAACGCTTGCGCTCGCTGATATCCATCAGCACCAGCAGGTAGCTGGGCTGGTCCTGGATGATCACAGTGTCGGCGTAGGCCACGCAGTCGATCAGCTCGGCGCCCTTCTTGCGCACCTTGAGGTCCTGGCCCATGACGTGGCCGCTCTTCTCCAACTGGCCGAACAACAGCTGGGCCGCGGCCTGCTCGGCGATGAAACCGATGCTGTCGATGGTCTTGCCCAGCAACTCTTCGCTGCTGTAACCGCAGGTGTTGAGGAAGGCTTCGTTGACGTCGACGATCTGCTGCTCGGCGCTGCACACCAGGGTCGGCACCGGGGTCAGGCGGAACGAGCGGGCGAAGCGCTCCTCGCTCTGGCGCAGGGCGATCTCGGCCTTGCGCCGCGGCTCCAGGTCCATGAAGGAAAACAGCATGCAGTCTTCGTCGTTGATATCCAGGGGCTGGCCAGCGACGATCACCAGCTTGCTGCCGCCCTCGGGCAGACGCAGCTCGGCCTGCATCTGCGGAATGGTCGCGCCCTGCCCCAGGCGCTCGATGGCCAGGTCCCTGTGCTCGGCGTCCTCCAGCACATCCAGCTCGTACACCGAACGGCCGATCACCTGGTCCCGGGCGTAGCCGGTCATTTCCAGGAAGCCCTGGTTGACCTTGATGTAGCGCAGGTCGCTGAGACGGCAGATCACCGCCGGCGCCGGGTTGGCGCTGAAGGTCTTCTCGAAGCGCTGCTCGGCGCTGGCCCAGTCGGTGGCATCGCTGAGGATCAGCACCAGCGATTCCGGGGCGCCGCTGCGATCAGTGAGGATCATGCTGCGCACCCGGTGCACCCAATGCCTGGACTGGCCGTCGATCTCGGCCTGGACCTCCACCACCACATCGCTGAAGGTTTCGCCGGCGGCCACCCGGCTGATGGGGTAGCTGTCCAGGGCCAGGGGATGGTTGTTGCGATAGCGCAAGGCATAACGCTTGGCGTATTCCCGGACATTGGCACCCAGCTGGCTGACTTCGCCGACCCCGTGCATGGCCAGTGCCGCCTCGTTGGCCCAGAGCAGGCTCCTGGCCTTGTCGGTCTCGATCAGGATCACCCCGTCGGACAGTCCCGAGATGATCTGCTGCAATTGGCGGCGATTGGTTTCGGTGGCAAGTACGGCCTGGCTCATGGCATCTCCTGAAGGCCACGGCAACGGCCGGGCACGGGACAAGGGCAACTGCCTTTACGACCACGGGCCGCCGCCATGGTGCCCGGGCATTGCACCGGCACTCTGGTCCATCACTCTGGCCCTGGCACGCTGGCTCGAAGTAAGCTGCGCCACCCCGACCTGGCAAGGAACGCAGCATGATCACCATCCGAGAAGCCGAGCAGCACGATCTGGAGGCCCTGCAAACCATAGGCCGCGCCACCTACCGCGAGCATTTCGCCTCGATCTGGAGCGCCGAGGGCATGCAGCGTTTTCTCGACCAGGACTTCGCGCCCCAGGTGCTGGAGCAATCCCTGGTCGCCCGGCACGAACATTTGTGGCTGCTGGCCCTGGACGCGCAGCAGGCACCCATCGGCTTCGCCAAGCTCAACTGGAACCGGCCCATGCCCGGCAGCGATAGGGTCGGGGCCGAGTTGCAGAAGATCTACCTGCTCAAGTCCCAAGCCGGCCAGGGCCATGGCCGGCTGCTGCTGGACCAGGTGTTGCAACGGGCCAGCCAGGGCGGCGCGCGCTGCCTGTGGCTCGATGTGCTCAAGAGCAACGCCGGCGCTCGGCGCTTCTATGAAAGCGCCGGCCTGCGCCAGGTCGGCGAAGTACCCTTCAGCACCGACCTGGAGCAGATCGGCATGTGGGTCATGGCCTGCGACCTGCCCGCCCCCACCTTGTAGCCGCAGCTGACCCCGCGAAGCTGCGACAAGGCCCGTAGGGCCTTCCAGCCAGTGCCCGGCCAATCGCCCCCTGGCGGCCGCTACGCGCCCGTGCGCAGCCTGCGGCAGCGGCTACACGAAACGATATCTAGCGGCTTACAGGCCCAGGGCCTTGAGCCGGCGGTACAGGGTGCGTTCGCTCAGGCCCAGGGTCTTGGCCAGTTCGGCGCGCGAGCCATCGAACACTTCCAGGGCGTGGGCCAGTTGCTCCAGGTCCTTGCTGCCGCGACGCCGGGCCGGCGGGGCCGCAGGCTGGGAACCGCGCAGCTCCGGCGGCAGGTCCTGCAGGCGGATCACCCCGTCGTCGCTGAACAGCCGCGCCCGCTCCAGGATATTGCGCAACTCGCGGATATTGCCCGGGAAGGCGTACAGCCGCAGTTGCTCCAGGGCCGGCGGATCGAGCCGCAGCATCGCCCCCGGGTCGAGCCGGCGCAGCAGGCTGTCGATCAGCAGCGGCAGGTCGTCGCTGCGCTCGCGCAGGGCCGGCAGGCGGATCGGGAAGGCGCTGATGCGGTAGTACAGGTCCTGGCGGAAGGTGCCGGCCGCGACCATTTCCTTGAGCGGCTTGTGGGTCGCGGCCACCAGGCGAAAGTCCGAATGCACGGTGCGCAGGCTGCCCACCGGACGAAAGCTGCCGGACTCGATCAACCGCAGCAGCTTGACCTGCATCGCCAGCGGCACCTCGCCGATCTCATCGAGGAACAACGTGCCGCCATGGGCCGCTTCGGCCAGGCCGATCTTGCGTTGCAGGGCCCCGGTGAAGGCACCCTTCTCGTAACCGAACAGCTCGCTTTCCAGCAGGCTCTCGGTCAGGCCGGTGCAGTCCACCACCACCAGCGGTCCACCGGCCCTTGGGCTGCCGTCATGCAGGGCGCGGGCGAACAGCTCCTTGCCGGTGCCCGATTCGCCTTGCAGCAGCACCGGGATCGGCGCCGGCGCCGCCCGCTGCAAGGCGCCAAGGGCTTCGTTGAACGCCGGCGAGCGCCCCACCAGGCCCTGTCGCTGCGGCTGCACCGAGGCCACCGCCACCGAACTCAGGCGCTCGACATAGGCCACCACCG
This sequence comes from Pseudomonas sp. KCJK8993, assembly GCF_046230915.1. Taxonomy (NCBI): domain Bacteria; kingdom Pseudomonadati; phylum Pseudomonadota; class Gammaproteobacteria; order Pseudomonadales; family Pseudomonadaceae; genus Pseudomonas; species Pseudomonas sp. KCJK8993. The sequence goes on along the minus strand of NZ_JBJJLO010000067.1, from coordinate 9,942 downwards.
CCCCGCTGGCATCGATGATCGGCCGCAGCTCCACATCCACGTGCTCCGGCCCGCGCGGGGTGTGGTGGATGTGCAGCATGCGTTCCGGCACCCGGCTGTCGTGGGCCTTGCGCATCGGGCAGTGCTCGCCGGCCTGGTCGCACGGCACCGCGAACTGGTGGGACACCCGGTAGCACTTGGCGCCCACATGGGGCTTGCCGGCCACGCCGAACTGGCGCTGGTAGGCCGCGTTGGCGGCAATGATGTTGTAGTCGGTGTCCAGCACTATGCTCGGTTGAGGATCGTGCTCCAGGTAGGACACCAGGGCGGACATCCGCGAATGGGCAAGGTCGGTGGCGATCAGGGACATGACAGGCTCCAGGGCAATGGCCAAAGCTTAAAGCAAGGCGCTCGCCACTGCCATTTTCTGCCACCCACTGCCAATTCACTGCCACTTCCGGGTGACAGTCACCCCGTCCAAAGCCCCGGAGCAGGGCCTTGAAGAGCTTGAACGCCAGGTAACGGGTGCCGGCCGGCGCCATGCCGGGTTGGCACGTTTATTGACAGTCCAGGGCAGGAGCGGCAGCGCAGACTGCCCTCGCCCTTCATTGCCGGAGTGCCCCATGATCATCAGCGACACGCTGCGTGTAGAAGCCTTTTTCGACAGCCACACCTGGACCATCAGCTACCTGGTGATGGACCTCGCCACGCGCCGCTGCGCCCTGATCGACAGCGTGCTGGACTACGACCCCAAGTCCGGCCGCACCCGCACCGAGTCCGCCGACCGCCTGCTGGCCCGGGTCCGGGAGCTTGAGGCGCAGGTCGACTGGATCCTGGAAACCCACGTCCACGCCGACCACCTCTCGGCCGCCGCCTACCTCAAGGAGCAGCTCGGGGCCCAGGTGGCCATCGGCGACCAGATCACCCGGGTGCAGAAAGTCTTCGGCGCGCTGTTCAACGAAGCCCCGGTGTTCGCCCGCGACGGCAGCCAGTTCGACGTGCTGCTGGCCGACGGCAGCGAATTCGCCATCGGCCAGCTCACCGCCCGGGCCATGCACACCCCGGGGCACACCCCGGCGTGCATGACCTACCTGGTGCAGGTGGGCGAAGAGCAAGTGGCCTTCGTCGGCGACACCCTGTTCATGCCCGACTACGGCACCGCCCGCTGCGACTTCCCCGGTGCCGACGCGCGGACCCTGTACCGCTCCATCGGCAAGATCCTGGCGTTGCCGCCGCAAACGCGGTTGTTCATGTGCCACGACTACCTGCCCAACGGCCGCGAGCTGCAATACATGACCACCGTGGCCGAACAGCGAGCCAACAACATCCACATCCACCAGGGCGTCGACGAAGACAGCTTCGTGAAGATGCGCGAAGCCCGTGACGCGACCCTGGACATGCCGGTGCTGATCCTGCCCTCGGTGCAGGTCAACATGCGCAGCGGGCACTTCCCCGAGCCCGAGGACAACGGCGTGAGCTACCTGAAGATCCCCCTGAACACCCTATAACGATGACTCCATACGGAGACCTTGCCATGCGTCCCATCCACCCTGCCCCGCGTGCCGTCGACGGCAGCCACCAGGTGCTGATCGTCGGCGGCGGTGCCGCCGGTATCGCCGTCGCCGCCAGCCTGCTGTCCCGCGATCCCTACCTGGACGTGGCGATCATCGACCCCGCCGACACCCACTACTACCAACCCGGCTGGACCCTGGTAGGCGCCGGGGTGTTCAGCGCCGAATCCACCCGCCGCGACATGGCCTCGCTGATGCCCAAGGGGGTCAAGTGGCTGCGCCAGGCGGTCAGCCGCTTCGAGCCCGAGCACAATGCCCTGGTGCTGGCCGACGAGCGCGTGCTGGCCTATGACCAGCTGATCGTCTGCCCCGGCCTCAAGCTCGACTGGGCGGCCATCGACGGCCTGCCCCAGGCCCTGGGCCAGCACGGCGTGACCTCCAACTACCGCTACGACCTGGCGCCCTACACCTGGGAGCTGGTGCAGCAACTGCAACAGGGCCAGGCGCTGTTCAGCCAACCGCCGATGCCGATCAAGTGCGCCGGCGCGCCGCAAAAGGCCATGTACCTGTCCTGCGATCACTGGTTGCGCCAAGGCCGCCTGGGCGCGATCAAGCCGCGCTTCATGAACGCCGGCGGCGTGCTGTTCGGCGTCGCCGACTACGTGCCGGCGTTGATGGAATACGTGAAGAAGTACGCCATCGACCTGGACTTCGGCCACAACCTGGTGGCGGTGGACGGCCCGGCCAAACGCGCGACCTTCGTCCGCACCCTGGCCGATGGCACCCAGGAAACCCTGGAACGGCCGTTCGACATGCTGCACGTGGTGCCGCCGCAGTGCGCCCCGGACTTCATTCGCCAGAGCCCCTTGGCCGACGCCGCCGGCTGGGTCGACGTCGACCCCCACAGCCTGCGCCACAAGCGCTTCGCCAATATCCACGGCCTGGGCGACGCCACCAACACCAGCAATGCCAAGACCGCCGCGGCCGCGCGCAAGCAAGCGCCGGTGGTGGCCAACAACGTGCTGGTGGCCCTCAAGCGCCTGACCCGGCTGGCCCATTACGACGGCTACGGCTCCTGCCCGCTGACCGTGGAACGGGGCAAGATCGTCCTCGCCGAGTTCACCTACGGCGGCAAGCTGGCCCCCAGCTTTCCCGCCTGGCTGCTGGACGGGCGCCAGCCGACCCGGCGCGCCTGGTGGCTGAAGGAGATGATCCTGCCGCCGCTGTACTGGCGCGGCATGCTCAAGGGCCACGAATGGCTGGCGCACCCGACCCTGGCCACGGACACCGCCCAAGCATGAATGAACACAGTCTGCTGGGGGCGGGCCTGGGGGCGATCATCGGCGCGATCCTGGCCCTGACCGGGGCCGGCGGCGGCATCCTCGCGGTGCCGCTGCTGGTGTTCGGCCTCGGCCTGAGCATGGTCGAGGCCGCCCCCATCGGCCTGCTGGCGGTGGGCCTGGCCGCCAGCGCCGGGGCCCTCCTCTGCTTGCGCCAGGGCATCGTGCGTTATCGCGCCGCGGGGTTCGTCGCCGGCATCGGCATCCTCATGGCGCCGCTGGGGCTGTGGTTGGCCCACCGCCTGCCGAACCTGCCACTGGCCCTGCTGTTCGCCCTGGTGCTGCTGTACGCCTGCGGGCGCATCCTGCGCAAGGCCAGCCTGGAGCTGAAACAGGGCCGGCCGGCGCCGCGCCCGGCGTTCCAGCCCTGCGTGCTCAACCCGGCCCAGGGCCGGCTGCGCTGGACCCTGCCCTGCGCCCGGGCGCTGACCTTCACCGGCCTGCTCTCCGGGCTGCTGTCGGGGCTGCTGGGGGTCGGTGGCGGTTTCGTGATCATCCCGGCGCTGAGCCGCTACACCAACCTGGACAGCAAGAGCATCGTCGCCACCTCCCTGGCGGTGATCGCCCTGGTGTCCCTGGGCAGCGTGGTGACCGCCAGCCTCAGCGGCGTGATGCACTGGGCGGTGGGCGCACCCTTCGCCCTCGGCGCGGTGCTGGGCCTGGTGCTCGGCCGCCAGATCGCCAGCCACCTGGCCGGGCCACGGCTGCAGCAACTGTTCGCGGTCACCGGCATCTGCGCCGCCCTGCTCCTGGCCGGCGGCGCCCTGGGCCTGCTGCCCCACTAAAGCATCCCGGCCCGCCACGGGTGATGGCCTGTGGCGGGCCTGCCCTCTTCCTGACGTGAGGAACCCTGGCATGTCCATCGACCTGCTGCACTTCAGCCCCTGGTCGGCCCTGGCCGGCGGCGTGTTGATCGGCCTTTCGGCCGGCTGGCTGATCGCCGCCAACGGCCGTATCGCCGGGATCAGCGGCCTGCTGGCCAGCGTGCTGCAACCGGCCGGCGAAGGCTGGGCGGAAAAGGCCCTGTTCATCCTCGGCCTGCTGCTGGCGCCGCTGCTGTGGGGGCTGTTCGCGGCCCTGCCGCCCGTGGAATTCCACAGCGACACCCTCGGCCTGATCGGCGCCGGCCTGCTGGTGGGCCTCGGCACCCGCTATGGCAGCGGCTGCACCAGCGGCCATGGGGTCTGCGGAATCTCCCGGCTGGCGCCACGCTCGATCATCGCCACCCTGTGCTTCATGGCCACCGGCTTCGCCACCGTGTGGGTCACCCGTCACCTGCCGGGGCTACTGCCATGAGGCGCCTCAGCGCCTTTGCCGCGGGCCTGGTGTTCGGCCTCGGCCTGCTGCTGGCCGGCATGGCCAATCCGGCCAAGGTCCTGGGTTTTCTCGACCTCGCCGGCCAGTGGGATCCGTCCCTGGCCCTGGTGATGCTCGGCGCCATCGCCAGCGCCTGGTGGCCCATGCGCTGGGCCCGGCAACGCTCGCATTCCCTGCTGGGCGCACCGATGCAACGGCCAGGCAAACGCCCCCTCGACCGCCGCCTGATCGGCGGCAGCCTGGTGTTCGGCATCGGCTGGGGCATCGCCGGCATCTGCCCCGGCCCGGCGCTGGTACTGCTGCCCAGCGGGCATTGGCAGGCCTGGGTGTTCATGCTGGCGATGCTATTGGGGATGCGGCTGTTCAGTTACCTGGAAGGCTGGCGCCAGGCCTGAGGGCAACCCACGCGACGCCCATGGCCGCCAGCAGTTCCCAGGGAAGTCCTCTCCGCTGCCAGCGCACAGACGCAACGCCCACCATGACCTGGCGCCCGTTACCCGCAAGGAGCCCGCCATGTCCACCGGCCATATCCTGGAACAAAGCTTCCACCGCTGCCTCTGGCGCAAGATCGGCCGCTACGCCCTGCATATCGGCCGCAGCCTGATCACCAAGGCCCTGTGGCTGTACTACGCCGCCCAACGCCCAGAAACCCCGGCCTGGGCCAAAAGCACCATCTACGGGGCCCTGGGCTACTTCGTCCTGCCCCTGGACCTTATCCCCGACGTACTGCCCGGCATCGGCTACGCCGACGACCTCGGCGTGCTGAGCCTGTCGATCGCGGCGGTGGCGGCGCATATCAATCAGGAGGTCAAGCAACAAGCGGCTGGGCGGCTGGTGGAGTGGTTTGGGGAGTTGGGGGATTGAGCTGGTGCTGCGGGGTGGAGCGCACCGCACCTACGCCAAGGCAAGCCAGCATCGGATGCATGGCAAGCTCAGCAACTCAGCCCGCCCCTACCGCAAATCAGGATCCGTCCTACAGCGGCGCCGTTGTTCCTGGTGCGCGGCCTCCCTATAGTTTTTGGCGTCGCCGGCCTGGCCGGTGATGGGGTTTCGCAGCCCCAGCGGAAAAGTCGAACTACACCGTCAATGACAACTCAGGCACACTCGCCTGCGTTTCGCTTTATGGCGGCTGTGCGTGGGAGGCCTTCGGGCCTGCCGGGTTTACTCTTTTCCTCGGTCTGCGAACCCGCGTACAGCTGCCACCCCATTGATTCGCAGCAGTAGGTGGCAACTTTTCTATTTTTTTGAAAAGGACGACACCATGAATTTCCAGGATCACTCTGAACGCTTTATTCCCCTGACCCCGATCGCCAGTGATGGACCAGTGCTGTTTGTCGACAGCCACGCCCCGCTGGCAGATCTGCATGCATGCGCCAGCGAGCGTTTGCATACCGTACTCAACTATTTGAATCTGATGACTTGTATTACCTTGCGAGACTCAAGCACTAAGGACATAGATACGGTAAGTAATACTGCCCGGTTGCTATTACAGGATGTGCGAGATGTGTTGAGCGTGATTGAAATACGTATTTTTTAGTCTGCGATCTATAGTCAAAGAAAGCCGGTGAAATGCCGGCCTTCTTAAATCTTGGAACTATTTAGTTCAGCGAACGGCTTCGCCTCTAGAGGTTCACCATTCATGAAGCGGGATTTAAGAGCCCACCAACAATGCTCCCCCAGCATAGGATTTATTGAAAACAACTACTACATGCATCCAATAGAGAAGCATGATAAAATGGCAAATATTTTTAAGCTGGCGCGTGTAAAATTGAGCATACTAACTGAAGTAGAAAGTTTTAGATCAGAAGCAAATTCCAAATTAAACCCAAAAACCAAAGCTTCGCTAGGACAGTTCTTCACACCACAATCCATTGCCCTATACATGGCTAGCATGTTTAAAAACATACAAGGAAAAGTTAAGTTACTTGACCCTGGCGCCGGACCAGGTTCGTTGACAGCTGCATTTACCGACGAACTAATTAGCAGATCTCAAACAAACTCAATCTCTGTTGACGCCTTTGAGATAGAACCAATTATCCACCCTTATCTAAAGCGAAGCCTTGACGTTTGCGAGAGTGCCCTTGCTAGTGAATCCATACTCTCCAGCTTCACACTTAAAAAACTAGATTTTATACATAGTGCGTTTACTGACGATCTATTTCGACTAGAAGAAAAATACACTCACGTGTTAATGAATCCACCGTATAAAAAAATATCCGCCACAAGCGCCCACAGGAAACTTCTACGCTTGGCAGGAATTGAAACAGTAAACCTATACTCGGGTTTTGTTGCATTAGCCTTGAAGCAGCTTCTTCCTGGAGGCGAACTTATTGCAATCATTCCCAGATCATTTTGCAATGGCCCCTACTACCAGGCGTTTCGCGAGCTAATCATCCAAACAAGCGCAATCAACCACATTCATATCTTTGACAGCCGAAACATTGCTTTTTCTGAAGATGAAGTTCTTCAGGAAAACATCATCATTCATTTAACAAAAGGAAAGGCACAAGGGGACGTCACCATTACTTCAAGCCCAACATCGGATTTCCATATCGATGAGGAGTCAGGCACTGTAACAGTATCAGATATGACGATACGAACAGTCGACTTTGGAAGTATCGTCTACCCTAATGACAAGGAGAAATTTTTCCACATTGCAGCTAATGATAGAGACTTGGCTGTAATCAAAAAGCTATCAGCCTTTACATCGACACTGAAAGATCTAGACGTTAACGTATCGACAGGGCCCGTTGTAAGCTTTCGCGCCAAAGATCAGCTAAGAGACTCATTAGATGAAACATCTGTGCCATTACTTAATCCCAGCCACTTAGGCTTGATTGTAAACTGGCCAAAAGAAGGAAAAAAACCTAACGCAATTGAAGTCACGCCCATTACGAAAAAGTCACTCTGGGCAAACAAAGGCTCCTTTATATTTGTAAGACGCTTTAGTTCAAAAGAAGAAAAACGGCGTATCACCGCAACAATATACGAAGAATCCCTACCAGGAGAACTTATTGGACTGGATAATGGTTTAAACGTCTTCCACTTCAACAAGTCAGGTATTGATTCAAAATTTGCTCGCGGACTCTTCGTCTATCTCAATAGTACGTTACTCGATAAATTTTATAGGAATTTTGGTGGTCATACCCAAGTAAATGCCACTGACCTAAAAAACCTTAATTATCCATCGAGGGATTCTTTACTCAGACTGGGCGCGCGTGTAGGCGACAATGTTCCAACACAAGCGGAAATCGACAAATTCATTGATGAAGAGATATTTCGAATGACCGGAGAACGTGATAATCCGCTGAATGCCCAAGAGAAGATTGATGACGCTCTAAAGATATTAGTCTCTCTAGGACTGCCGAGAGCGCAACAAAATGAACGAACAGCCCTTACATTATTAGCATTAATAGATCTGCCACCAAGCGGGTTATGGAGCGACTTGAAACGTCCGCTCTTGGGCGTCACGCCAATCATGACTTGGGTTAAAGATAACTACGGCAAGGAATATGCCCCAAATACGCGTGAGACCTTCCGCCGACAGACACTTCATCAGTTCGTTGACGCAGGTTTATGCCTATACAACCCTGACAAACCCGACCGCCCGGTAAACTCTCCTAGTGCGTGCTATCAAATTTCTCTTGAACTATTTCACGTATTAATGACGTACGGCACCCCAGACTGGGATCAGGCCATAGCCAACTGGCTGGAGGATTCTCCTACCCTTATTTCTCAATACGCCATGAGCAGAGAAATGGAACTTATTCCACTAACTATAAATGGAAATACCGAAATAAAACTTAGCCCTGGCGCACACAGCCAGTTGATTCACGACATTGTTACTGAGTTTGGGCCTAGGTTTGCACCGGGGGCCGAGGTTATTTATCTAGGGGATACCGGGGCTAAAGAGGATTTTTTTGAAAAGAAACGACTAGCCGAACTGGGAGTGGTAGTAGATCGGAAAGGAAAGCTCCCCGACGTAGTTCTCTACTGGCCAGCTAAGGATTGGCTTCTGCTTATCGAATCTGTGACTTCCCATGGTCCCGTAGACGGAAAACGTCATAGCGAACTAGCCAAATTATTTTCTGCTGCTACAGCTGGACTTGTATATGTGAGCGCCTTCCCAGATCGTAAAACTATGGTGAAGTATCTGTCGGTACTTGCTTGGGAGACTGAGGTATGGGTTGCAGATGCGCCTACTCACATGATCCATTTCAATGGTGATCGGTTCTTGGGCCCACACTAAAGACTACACCTACCCCATAGATATTCAGGAATATCTATGGGGTACTAATCACTAACTTTTTAGCAACACTCTCAGAACTTCCAGATATTTTTGTATAGATTTTAAGTATCCTCCGCCAATGCTGCCGTCCAAATCCTCTTAAGCGGCAGCTCCGACTTAATACTCTCATCCAACCGGTCGTAATACATAAACAGCTGATCCAACAGATCATCCTGATTCCACAACCGCAACCGGAAAAAGCTAGACGCCAGCTCCTTCTGCACATTCCCGCGATAACCACCCCATGCCACGAAAAGCCCTTGGCTGGCATTGAACTTACTCATCGCCCCCAGCAGCTTGTCGACAGTCGGACGATCCACTAAGCCGGTGCCCGACTTCACCTCAACGCAAATCGCCTGCCCACCAAAACCCATCACACCGTTACTGGCCAGCACATCAACACCACCATCGGCACCCTCCGGGCTTTGCCAAACGTTAAAGCCCTGCGCCCGCAAAATCGCTGCTACCAGAGTGGTCAGGCGATGACCTTTAAAGCGTCGTTCGATCAGTCGGACGATATGGTCTTTACCAGTACGCTCCAGATCGGTTTCGGCTTCCTCGACAGCCACTTCATCAGAGGCAGTAGCCGTATCACAGACCAATTGCTGCAACGTCTCGGGCTGCCAGCCATTCCTGCCCATAGAGCGAATGCGCTCCTCCGCGTTGTTGCGCTGGATTCGGCAGATGGTCATGAACGCGCCGAAGCTGTAGAGCAGGTCCTGGGAGAAATTGGAGCGGGGAATTGCTTCGCCAATCCATTCAACCGCTCGCCAGTGGAAAAATGGATCGAGGCCATCGATAGCAAATTGATAATCGCCGACCAGCTTGCCGATATACACCACCGGCTGAGTTTTGAGTGGCAGTACGACCAGATCCCCCGCCTGCATGCGCTGAGCGAAAGGCCAAATCTGGCTGCTCCAGTTTTGCAGTGTTCTGGGTTTTGCATCCGGGTAGCGTGCTGCCAGTTCGGTCTTTATCTGGTCTCGTTGCTTGAACGCACTCAGATCCACATCCAGTTCATCCCACGTCACATAGACACGGCTCTCACTGATAAATTTGTCTTCGAATTCTCCTGCGGAGCCCGCCCGGACCAGCCATACGGCCATTGGTGTTTCTCCCTGTTTGCTGATTCAGAGCCGATATTGAACTGCGATGCCCTTTTAGTGGGTAAAGCAGATACCGGACGATTGAATCGAGTGCAAGTGCTAGATAGGACGGAATCTGGCAAGCAGGTTCATTCGCCGTTCAGGCCCCACAGCAGTCGAGCTACTTAGTCGGTTACTTGATCGCTTACTTGGTCGCTTTGGCTGAGACCAGTCGACACTCGACAGCCGTCATGGCGCTTAAGAGCGCCGCGTCTATCCAGTCAATCCACGGTCACCGTTAACGACCATCGCGAGCAATCAAGCGTCCACCGGCTGCTCCTACAGTAAGCATTGGTGGCCTCGACTTATTGGCCCGCAGCCCCAGGGCTGTGCAATACATGCCTCACACCAACACCCCACTC
>NZ_JBJJLO010000066.1:0-36217 GCF_046230915.1 Pseudomonas sp. KCJK8993 | reverse complement strand
GACACACACCCAGGCCCTGCAACAGCTACGCGCCCTGCTCCCCATCGGCCTGCGTCACGCCCAAGCCCTGCTCGCACGCTGCGCAGGCCACCCTCAACGAGCCGCCGAGCTCTACAAGTCCGAGCTGTTGCAGGTGCTGGTGGACAAGTCCGGGCTGTCCGCCGAACAAGCCCGGGAATACCTGCATAGCGCCGAATACGACCTGAACCGCGCCCTGCACGCTATAGAAGAAGCGCGCTTCACCCTGACCCAGCGCATCCTGCGCAAGCACCGGCGCAACCCGGGCCAGGCCGTGGGACTGATCGCCCAGGCCATCGAAACCGCCCAGGCGTTGCCCCGCCAGTACTGGCTGGACTTCGACCAGCTGGCGCAACTACCTCCAGCACTACGCTGCTTCATGGTGCTCCACGAGTGGCTGGCCTACGAAAGCTGGGAAGGCTTCGACAGCGCCCTGCACTTCCACCTGCCCGAAGCCCTCGCCCAATTCCGCCAGCTACGACAACACGCCCTGGCCGACACCCTCGAGCAGGCCGGCCAGCGCCAAGACCAGCTACGCGCCGCACACACGCCTGCAACGGCCCCGACCGAACTGGCGAACCTGATCAACCAGGACCCAGGGTTCCGAGCCTGCCAGGACGCCTATCGCCAACTCCTGCCCCAGCTGGACGAACGCCTGGTGCAATGGGTGGAAGAACACCTCGAACAATTCCCGACCTGAGCCGCACCCATGGACATGGAACGGTTGCTGAGCCGCAGTTCGCTCCCACTTGCTTCGACGAGCAACCGGAGCCCTGACAAGCGCTAGGATAAAATCGGCAAAAAATCGTGAAAAACCGAATAACAAGCTCCTTTTGTCGGCTTTTCCAATTTGGCATGACAATCGATCATGACCGTTCGGTCAGCCGCCAGAGAGCCCTGGCCCGGGCTTGCGCAGACCAGGCAAAGCCCGCCGCGACAAGAACCGATTCAGCCTCCCGCCTCCTGCCGTTCCTCGGTTCGGCGCGCTATATGCAGACGGCAGGCCCGCGCACCGGTATAGTGCGCCCCCTCTTCCCCTGGGCTGTCGCCGGTAGCGCGGCTCAAACCCATGGGAAACCCGAACTAATAACAACCCGCGAATAGAGAACCGGGACGAACATTCGCCCCACCGCTTTGCCGTGCGTGCAATGAGCGGTGTGACAAATTGTTTCTGCCCATTCTGCGTTTGCCTACACAAAAAACAGCGAGGAATACTCCATGCTCGAAGTCATCAACGACTTCCTCTCAGGGAAAGTGCTGATCGTGCTCATTGTCGGGCTCGGCGGCTACTTCACGATCCGCTCGCGTTTCGTTCAACTGCGCCACTTCCTCCATATGTTCGCGGTGTTCCGCGATAGCCTGAAAAGCAGCGGCGGCCAGCTCAGCTCATTCCAGGCGCTGATGCTCAGCCTCGCCGGCCGGGTCGGCGCAGGCAACATCGCAGGCGTCGGCATCGCCGTGACCCTGGGTGGTCCGGGCGCCGTGTTCTGGATGTGGGTGACCGCACTGGTGGGCATGTCCAGCAGCTTCTTCGAATGCACCCTGGCCCAGGTCTACAAGCGCGCCGACGGCGACGGCCTGTACCGCGGCGGCCCGGCCTATTACATCCAGCACGGCCTGAAGTTCAAAGGCATGGCAGTGGTGTTCTCCATCCTGCTGCTGGTCACCTACGGCTTCGCCTTCATCGGCCTGCAGTCCTACACAGTGACGCACTCGCTGCAGGACGCCTTCGCCTTCGACCCAAGCCACACCGGCATCGTCCTGGCGCTGCTGCTGGCCATCACCTTCATCGGCGGCATCAAGCGCATCGCCGCGGTGTCCGACCTGCTGGTCCCGATCAAGACCCTGGCCTACATCGCCGTGACCCTGTATGTGATCGGCACCCAGATCGAACACGTGCCGGCCATGCTGGCGACCATCATCAAGAGCGCCTTCGGCCTCGACCCGGCCTTCGGCGGCCTGCTCGGCAGCGCCATCGTCATGGGCGTGAAGCGTGGCGTGTTCGCCAACGAAGCGGGCCTGGGCAGTGCGCCGAACGTCGCCGCCGTGGCCGCCGTGAAGCACCCGGGCGCCCAGGGCGTGGTCCAGGCCTTCAGCGTGTTCCTCGACACCTTCGTGATCTGCACCTGCACCGCGCTGCTGATCCTGCTGTCGGGCTTCTACACCCCGGGCTTCGAAGGCGACGGCATCGTCCTGACCCAGAACTCGCTGGCCGCCGTGGTCGGTGACTGGGGTCGCCTGTTCGTCAGCGTCGCGCTGTCGCTGTTCGTCTTCACCTGCATCCTCTACAACTACTACCTGGGCGAAAACAGCCTGCAGTTCCTCTCCCGCAACCGCACTGTACTGATGCTGTTCCGCGGCCTGGTGCTGGCGCTGGTGGTATGGGGTTCGATGCAGGACCTTTCGACCGTGTTCGCCTTCGCCGACATCACCATGACCTGCCTGGCCTTCGTCAACCTGGTGGCCCTGGCCCTGCTGTTCAAGGTCGGCCTGCGCGTGATGCGCGACTACGACGAGCAGCGCCGCGCCGGCGTCGACCAGCCTGTGTTCGACTCGCGCAAATTCGCCGATCTGGACCTGGACCTGAAGGCCTGGCCCGCCGAACCCGCGGCCACCGCCCAGGCCGAGCCGCAAGGCGTGCCCACAGCGCAACGCTGACGGGTCAACGATGGGCGCATCCTCTGCACCCGTCGATTACAGTTCGATAAATGTGCGAGCGGGTTTGCCCGCTCCCACAGGAACTCACCGTTTCGGAGAACCCCATGCACCCTTCGACCCACCCTGCCGCCCAGCACGTCATGGTGCTCTACACCGGTGGCACCATCGGCATGCAGGCCAGCGCCGACGGCCTGGCCCCGGCGTCCGGCTTCGAAGCCCGGATGCGCGACTACCTCGACACCCGTCCCGACCTGCCGGTACCGGCCTGGCGCTTTCGCGAAATGGCGCCGCTGATCGACAGCGCCAACATGACCCCCGAATACTGGCAGCGCCTGCGCGAAGCGGTGGTCGAGGCCGTCGAGAGCGAGGGCTGCGACAGCGTGCTGATCCTGCATGGCACCGACACCCTGGCCTACAGCGCCGCGGCCATGAGCTTCCAGTTGCTGGGCCTGCCGGCACGGGTGCTGTTCACCGGTTCGATGCTGCCGGCCGGCGTGCCCGACAGCGATGCCTGGGAAAACCTCAGCGGTGCGCTGCTGGCCCTCGGCCGTGGCCTGGCACCCGGCGTACACCTGTACTTCCATGGCGAGCTGTTGGCGCCGACCCGCTGCGCGAAGATCCGCAGCTTCGGTCGGCACCCGTTCGCCGCCTTGCGACGCAAGGGTGGCGGCACCCAGGTCGAGGCCATCCCGCCAAGCCTGGACTACCGCCAGTCCCGCCAGCCGGCCAAGGTCGGCGTGTTGCCGCTGTTCCCCGGCATCGGCGCCGAAGTGCTCGATGGCGTGCTCGCCAGCGGCATCCAGGGCCTGGTGCTGGAATGCTTCGGCAGCGGCACCGGTCCCAGCGACAACCCGGCGTTCCTGGCCAGCCTCAAGCGCGCCCGGGACCAGGACATCGTGGTGGTGGCCGTGACCCAGTGCCATGAGGGCGGGGTCGAGCTGGACATCTACGAGGCCGGCAGCCGCCTGCGCGGCGTGGGCGTGTTGTCGGGCGGCGGCATGACCCGCGAGGCCGCCTTCGGCAAGCTCGATGCCCTGCTGGGCGCCGGATTGCCGGCCGCCGAGGTACGGCGCCTGGTCGAACTGGACCTGTGTGGCGAGCTGAGCTGAAGCTCAGGCTCCGGAGCCGGTAGCGACTGCGCTAGCTGCCGGCTCGACGACGAACAGAGGGTGGCGGCCAGGTTACTTCTTGACCGGGTAATCCTGGCCCCAGACCCGCACCGAGCTCGAACTCTCGATCGGTCCTTCGAACACGAACTTCTGCCGCACTGCCGCCTTGGCCGGGATGGTGACTTCATCCGGGTTGTCGAGGCTGACAGTCAGGTTGTTGGCGTAACCGTCCTGGTCGATCGCCAGCAGGGCACCGGTCTGCTTGAGGTTGATCAGCCGCAACTGGCTGTCGCTGCTGTTCTTGAAACCCAGGGTAACGTTGAAGCTGTCGCCGACGGCTTCGGTCTTCAATACCTGGACATCGACGCGACCCTTCATTTGCTCGCGGGAGGAAATGATCGAGGCACCGTCGACGCCTTGCGCCGATTGGCGACCATCGAGCACGCCTTCGCTGACGCCACCCAAGAGGTTCTTGCCTGCCGAAATGGCTGACGAGACGGCTGACTTGGCAGAATCCTTGAGGGTGCTTTCGCTGCCTGGCCCAGCCTCGGCCAGACACAGCGAACTCAGGAGCAAGCCGGACACCAGGAGCAGGGAACGCGCAGGAGTGAGGGTCATACATAGTCCTTTATCGAGGTTGCTGCACCGCCACCTCTGGCGGTGAATGGCAGGCAGGTTGCACCAATCAAAGCACCAAGTCACTAACCACGCACCCCCCGAAATGCCCCATGCCGCTGGCAGGCAAACGGCAGGTCCTGGCGCGGGCGGCATGCAACTTGCTCCGGTCAAGGGTCTTTCCCAGGCCGGAATCTGCGCATGCTGCATTCGCACCTCACCACCCTCAATGCGGTTTCCCTGATCCTCAACACCTTCAAGGACCAGGGCCAGGGCAGCGACGCGTTGTTGGCCGGCAGCGGTATAAACCCCGCCGACCTGAGCCGCGCCGATACCCGCATCACCACCAGCCAGGAGATGCTGGTGTGCGCCAATGCCGTGGCCTTGCAGCGCGATATCGGTCTGGAGCTGGGCCGGCGCATGCACGTGTCCTCCTACGGCATGCTCGGCTACGCCCTGCTCACCAGTGCCACCTTAGGTGACGCTTTGCGCCTGGCGCTGCGCTACCCGGCGCTGATGGGAACACTTTTCGAGCTAACCCTGGAAGCCGACGGCCCGCGTATCTGGCTGACGGCCGCCGACTATCGCGAATGCCCGGCCCTGGCCGCGTTCAACACCGAGTTCTGCCTGGCCTCGATGAAGGTCATCTGCGACGACCTGCTGGGGCATCCGCTGCCGCTGATCGGCGCGCGCTTCGACTACCCCGCACCGGACTACCAGGCACGCTATCGCGAGCGTTTCGACTGCCCCCTAGAGTTCGATGCCGCCAGCAATGCCTTTGCCTTCGACCGCCACTGGCTCGACCAGCCGCTGCCCCTGGCGGACGTGATCACCCACCAGGCCATGGCCGAGCGCTGCCGCAAGCAGAACACCGAGTTCACCGGACGCCAGGCCTGGCTCGGGCGCATCCGCCAGCTGCTGGCGGCGCAGCTGGACGCCGCTCCCGGCCTGGACGGGCTGGCCCAGCAGATGAACTGCTCGGCCCGGACCCTGCGCCGACACCTCAAGGAGCTGGGTTGCAGCTACCAGGAACTGCTCGACGAACTGCGCTTCGAGCGGGCCAAGCAGATGCTCTGCCAGGACCAGTTGCCGATCTACCGCATCGCCGAGGCCCTGGGCTTCAGCGAGACCGCGAGCTTTCGCCATGCCTTCATCCGCTGGAGCGGCGTGGCGCCGAGCCAGTTCCGGCCCTGAGACAAACCCCGGCATGAAGGCGCCAATTGCATTACATTGCCGGCCTTTCATACCGGCAAGGGACGGCAGCGTTGAATCTATCCACAAGCAGCACCGCCAGGCATATCGGCCTTCGTCGAATCGGCCTGGCGCTGCTGATGCTCGCCGCAGCACCCGTCGCCCAGGCATTCGACCCGGCGAAATTCAAGTGGTGGGAGATGTCCAGCCACTTCGCCCTCGACGAGCCGGAAACCGCCACCGACCACAGCGAGTACCCCGGTCTGCTCAACGACATCGCCTACCAGGCCAGCTGAAGGCCGCAGCGCCCCTGGACAACATCCCCCAGGGCCGGGCCATCGAAGGTTATCGGTTGTATTGCGGCATGCGCCTGCAACGCCAGATGAGCATCCCGCCCTGGGTGCTCCAGCGCCTGGGCCTGCAATCTGCCAACCCACAGGCGTGCCAGGGTTTCTGGCCGTTGGTGGCCGCCGTGGGCCAGCGCTGCGAGAAAAAGGGCTATGCCCTGCTGCTGGAGGCCATCGCCCGGAAAAAACGCGAGGACATGCTCCAGGTCCTGCAACGCTTTGCGCCGCCACCGCCGGCAGACTGAAGCCACTGGCGCCCCGCAATGGGGCGCCACGCCCCTTCAAGGGGCGAATTGCGGTCATGCAATCTGGCCATATCGATCCTCTTTTGGCCGTTCCTGCCGTTCTCCGAAACCCCGCCTCCCGCAAGACTGTGAGCCACCGAATCAGCCTGCGGAGAACAAGAAAATGCTGACGATCTACTCGGACGATCACCATCTGCACCACGGCCGTTGCGAACTGATAGACGGGCAACTGATGCCCTGCTTCGAAATGCCCTCCCGGGCCGACCACGTGCTGGACCGAGTGAAGTACCGCAACCTGGGGCCGGTGGAGGCGCCCAAGGACTTCGGCCTGGAGCCGATCCAGCGCGTCCACAGCCGCGAGTACCTGGAGTTCTTCAAGGGCGCCTGGGAGCGCTGGGCAGCCAAGGGCATCGACGGCGACCTGCTGCCCTACACCTGGCCGGCGCGCACCCTGCGCAGCGTGATCCCCAGCAGCCTGCACGGCCAGCTCGGCTACTACAGCTTCGACGGCGGCGCGCCGATCACCGCCGGCACCTGGCAAGCAGCCTATAGCGCGGCCCAGGTCGCCCTGACCGCCCAGGCGGTGATCCAGCGCGGCGCCCATAGCGCCTTCGCCCTGTGCCGGCCACCGGGACACCACGCCGCCAGCGACCTGATGGGCGGCTACTGCTATCTGAACAATGCCGCCATCGCCGCCCAGGCCTTCCTCGACCAGGGCCATGGCAAGGTGGCGATCCTCGATGTCGACTACCACCATGGCAACGGCACCCAGTCGATCTTCTACGAGCGCAACGACGTGCTCTTCACCTCGATCCACGGCCATCCGGAAGCCGAGTTCCCGTTCTTCCTGGGCTATGCCGACGAGTGCGGCGAAGGCGCTGGTGAAGGCTACAACTTCAACTACCCGCTGGCCGCCGGTAGCGGCTGGGACGCCTGGAGTGCGGCGCTGGAGCGGGCCTGCGGGGAAATCGAGCGCTACGGTGCCGATGTCATCGTGGTCTCCCTGGGGGTCGACACCTTCAAGGAAGACCCGATCTCGCAGTTCAAGCTCGACAGCCCGGACTACCTGGCCATGGGCAAGCGCATCGCCGCCCTCGGCAAACCGACGCTGTTCGTCATGGAAGGCGGTTATGCCGTCGCGGAAATCGGCATCAACGCCGTGAACGTACTCGAAGGCTTCCAGAGCGCCCAGTAAGGAACCCGCAACATGCCAAGACTCCAACGCCTCATTGCTCCCGCCCTGTGCGCCTGCCTGCTGGGCACCGCCGCTCACGCCGAGGAACGCACCCTGCGGGTGTACAACTGGTTCGACTACATCACCCCCAAGGCCCTGGAAGATTTCAAGGCCCAGAACAGCCAGGTCAAGCTGGTGTACGACATCTTCGATACCAACGAAGCCCTGGAGGCCAAGCTGCTCACCGGCAACTCCGGGTATGACGTGGTAGTGCCGTCCAACGTGTTCCTGGCCAAGCAGATCGAGGCCGGGGTGTTCCAGCCCCTGGACCGCAGCAAGCTGCCCAACTGGAACCACCTGGACCCCAAGCTGATGCAGCTGATCGAGGCCAACGACCCGGGCAACCGCTTCGCCGTGCCCTACATGTACGGCACCATCCTGATCGGCTTCAACCCGGACAAGGTCAAGGCGGCCCTGGGCGAGCAGGCACCGGTGGACAGCTGGGACCTGATCTTCAAGGAGGAGAACATCAGCAAGCTCAAGCAGTGCGGCGTGGCGCTGCTGGATTCGCCGTCGGAGATCCTGCCCCTGGCCCTGCAGCACCTGGGCCTGGACCCCAACAGCCAGAAGCCGGCGGACTACGAGAAGGCCGAGGCCCTGCTGCTGAAGATTCGCCCGTACATCACCTACTTCCACTCGTCCAAGTACATGGCCGATATCGCCAACGGTGACATCTGCGTGGCGGTGGGCTACTCGGGCAGCTTCTCCCAGGCCGCCAACCGCGCCCGGGAAGCCAAGAACGGCGTGACCGTGGACATGCGCCTGCCCAAGGAGGGAGCGCCGATCTGGTTCGACATGCTGGCGATCCCCAAGGGCGCGAAGAACCCGGAAGACGCCTACACCTTCATCAACTACCTGCTGCAACCCCAGGTGATTGCCCCGGTCAGCGATTTCGTCGGGTATCCGAACCCGAACAAGGACGCCACCGACAAGGTCGACCCGGCGATTCGCAACAACCCCAACCTCTACCCCACCGCGGCAGCCATGAACACCCTCTACACGCTCCGGCCGCTGCCCCGTGATGCCGAGCGGGCGCGGACCCGGGCCTGGACCAAGATCAAGGCCGGGACCTGATCGCTACCCCTGTGGCTTGCTCGCAGCGGATTGCGCAGCAAGCCAAGGCCGGCTAGCCGCTTGTGCCTGACACCCCGCGAGAACCGATTCACGAGTGCTACGCAGCCGTACGGGAGCAAGCGCGCTCGCCACCACCCGCCATCAGCAGCCAGTCAGGCCCTGGGGCGCCCGTTCCTCGGCGAAGAACCAGGGCCGCAACCGTACCCCCACGCCATTGCCGATGAACGCCGCCACCAGCCACAACCAGCCGTGCAGGCTGCCGGAGGCGATGCCACTGAAATAGGCGCCGATGTTGCAGCCATAGGCCAGGCGCGAGCCGTAGCCCAGCAGCAAGCCGCCGATCACCGCCGCCACCAGCGACCGGGCGGGAATCTTCAGGCTCGGGGCAAAGCGTCCCGCCAGGCCGGCAGCCAGCAAGGCCCCCAGGACGATGCCGATGTCCATGACGCTGGTGATGTCTTGCCATACCGGGGCCGCCAGGGCCTTGGCATTCGCCGCGCCTTGCCAGAACACCCACTGGCTGACATCCAGGCCCAGCCCGCCAGCGAGCTTGGCTCCCCACAGGGCGAATGCCGAAGTGATGCCCCACGGCCGCCCGGCCAGGGCCAGGGTGGCGAAGTTCAGCAGAGCCAGGGCCACCGCGCCCCAGACCAGCGGCCAAGGGCCGCGCAGCAGGCGCCGCCAGCCTTGGTGCGTACTGCCCACGGGCGCTTCGAGGCTGCCATGGCGGCGTTTTTCCAGGACCTGGGTCAGCATCGCGATCAGGGCGAACAGGCACAGGCTCAAGCCCAGGGCCGGGCCCACGCCGAAGCTCTGGACGATGGAGATCGGCGGCAGCGAAGGCAGGGCGAACCACCAGTCCACATGATGGGTGGCGATCAGCGAGCCGCAGATGAAGAACACCAGGGTCACCAGCATCCGCGCATTGCCGCCACCGACGGTGAACAGGGTACCGGACGCGCAACCGCCGCCCAGCTGCATGCCGATGCCGAAGATGAAGGCCCCGAAGATCACCGATACCCCGGCCGGCGCCACCAGCCCGGTCACCGGCTGGCCGAACAGCGTGCCGGCACCCAGGGCCGGGAAGAACAGCAGCGCCGCCAGCGCCAGCATCACCATCTGCGCGCGCAGGCCCGCGCCACGCCGGTCGCGGATGAACACCCGCCAGGCCGAGGTGAAGCCGAACGCCGCGTGGTAAAGGACCAGGCCCAGGGCCGCCCCCAGGAGCAACAGCAATACCTGGCGCGCGCCCACCTCCACTTGCAGGAACAGGGCGCCGGCCACCAGGAGCAGCAAGGCGAACAACGGCGCACTGAACTTGCGTTCAGGCGCCAGGGAAAGGGACTGGCTCATAGGGGGTCTCGAAAGGGAAATGCCCGGAAGTATACCCGTCAAACCCGCCAGGCCCGGCGCAGGCGCGCCACGGCGGCGCGGATCTCGGCCTCCGGCACCGCCGCGAACCCCAGCACCAGGCCGGCCCGCTGGTCCTCGGGCGTTACGCTGTCGGGCAGCCAGTAGCGGCTCAGGGCGCTGACCTCGACATCGACGCCGGCGGCCTGGGCCTGCAGTTCCTGCTCCCGGGCCAGGCTGTCGACGCGCACCGTCAGGTGCAGCCCTGCGCTCACCCCGGGCAGCGGCCCGACCCCGTCGATGGCCTCGGGCCAGGCTTCGAGCAGGGTATTGCGCCGGCTCAGGGCCGCGCGCCGCATGCGTCGGATATGCCGCTGGAAATGCCCGGCGGCCATGAACTCGGCCATCACCGCTTGGGTACTGACTTCCGAATGGCGCATTTCCACTGCCCGCAGCCGCACACACGCCTGTACCAGGTGCGGCGGCAACACCAGGTAACCCAGGCGCAGCGCCGGAAAGGCCACCTTGCCGAAGGTGCCGACATAGATCACCCGCCCCTGGCGATCCAGGGCCGCCAGGGGCGCCAGGGGTGCACCGCTGTAGCGGTACTCGCCGTCGTAGTCGTCCTCGACCACCCAACCCTGGGTCCGCTCGGCCCAGGCCAGCAACTCCAGGCGCCGGGCCAGGCTCATGACCACCCCGGTGGGGTACTGGTGGGCCGGCGTGACATAGGCCACACGGCAATTCTGCAGTCGTTCCAGCTGGCGGCAATCGATGCCCTCCTGGTCCACTGCCACGCCGTGCAGTTGCGCACCGGCCATGGCGAAGGCGTGGCCGGCGGCGCGGTAGCCCGGGTTTTCCACAGCCACGGGGTCGCCGGGCTCCACCAGCAGTTGTGCACAAAGGCTGATGCCCTGTTGCGCGCCACTGGTGATCACAATTTGTTCAGCCGTGCATTGCAGGCCCCGGGTACTGCGCAGGTAGGCGGCGATCATGCTGCGCAGGCGCGCCTCGCCAGCCGAATCGCCATAGCACAGGTGGCGCAACTCTGGCTTGCGCCAGAAAGCCGCATTCAGCTTGGCCCAGACCTCGAACGGGAACAGGTCGAAGGCCGGCACGCCGACCCTGAACGCTCGGGGCGGACCGCTGGGATGGGTGCTCAGATGATGTTTTTGCAGGCGCTGCAAAGTGCTGTTTGAGACCAATCCACTGGATGTAACCACAGGTAAATCGACGGATTTTGTGGATAAGTCTGTGGGTAAGCCTGTTGAAAAGCCTGTGGATTGTTTTGTGGATAATTTCTTGGCCGGCAATCGGGTTTGCGGCAACTGGGCCACGTAGGTGCCGTCGCCGACCCGTGCTTCGATGAAGCCCTCGGCATACAGCTGGTCGTAGGCCCGGACCACGCTGTTGCGCGAGAGGCCCAGGGCGCTGGCCAGTTCACGGCTGGCCGGCAAGCGCGTACCGCCAGCCAGGCGCCCGTCCAGCACCCGCTGGCTCAGGGCCTGGTAGAGCTGGCGGCTGAGGCCCTGGCGGCGGTCCAGCACGATGCCGGCAGGGTTGAAGGACAGCGGAGGCAAGGCACTGTTCATTGGCACGCACCCAGGGAATTGGACCCATGAAATAGAACGGAAATGGCTCTTACCATGAACCATTGGCCTGCCTAGGATGCAGCCAATCGCCAAGGATTTTCCACATGTACCTACCTCGCGCTTTCGCTGACCAAGACCTCTCCCGCCTGCACCAGGTGATCCATGACGGCCGCCTGGCCACCCTGGTGACCTGCGGTGCCCTGGGCCTGCAGGCCAGCCACCTGCCGCTGCTGCTGGAGGCCGGCCAAGGAGCCAATGGCACCCTCTATGGCCACCTGGCCAAGGCCAATCCGCAGTGCGCGGAGCTGGCCGCCGGTGCCGAAGCGCTGGTGATCTTCGAAGGCGGCGATGCCTACGTCAGCCCGTCGTTCTATCCGAGCAAGGCCGAGCACGGCAAGGTGGTCCCGACCTGGAACTACGTGGCGGTGCATGCCTACGGCCAGGCCGAGGTGTTCCACGACCCGCAGCGCCTGCTCAAGCTGGTCGGGGCCCTCACCGAGCGCCACGAAGCTGGCCGCCAGCAACCCTGGAAGGTCGAGGACGCCCCCGCCGACTATATCGACGGCATGCTCAAGGCCATCGTCGGTTTCGCTCTGCCGATCCAGCGCCTGGAAGGCAAGCGCAAGCTCAGCCAGAACCGTGACGCCCGGGACATGGCCGGGGTCCGCGAGGGCCTGGCGGCCAGCGCCGACCTGCGCGACCAGCAGCTGTCCCAGCTGATGCGCTAATACTTCAACAATCAAGGAGCCTTCATGAGCCAGATCCAGATCCGCCCCGTCACCGCCGCCGACCACGCCGCCTGGCTGCCCCTGTGGCAAGCCTACCTGCGGTTCTACGAGACCGAACTGGCGGATGCCGTGACCCAGAGCACCTGGCAGCGCTTCCTGGATGCCAGCGAGCCGACCCATGCCGCCCTGGCCTGGGAGGGCGTACGCGCCGTGGGCCTGGTGCATTTCATCTACCATCGCTCCAACTGGAGCATCGAGAACGCCTGCTACCTGCAAGACTTGTTGGTGACTCCAGAACAGCGCGGTACCGGGGTCGGTCGCAAGCTGATCGAGTTCGTCTACGCCCAGGCCAGGCAGGACGGCTGCGCCAAGGTCCACTGGCTGACCCACGAAACCAACGCCACGGCCATCCAGCTCTACGAGCGCATCGCCGAGCGCCCGGGCTTCATCCAGTTCCGCAAACCTCTGTGAACCTGCCCAGGAGCCATTGAATGTCGACTTCCCTCACCGATTGGCAAGGCGCCCCCGTGCCTTCGGCCACCCTCTTGCAAGGGCGCTTCATCCGCCTGGAGAAACTCGATCCGGCGCGCCATGGCGATGAGCTGTTCCAGGCCTTGCAAGGCCCGGACGCCGACCCTGTGCTCTGGGACTTCCTGCCCTACGGCCCCTACCCCGAGCGCCCGGCCTTCGACGCCTGGCTGGCGGGCCATGGACGAAGCAGCGACCCGTACTTCTTCACCGTGATCGATCTCGCCACAGGCCAGGCCCAAGGGGTGCTCAGCCTGATGTCCATCGTCCCGGCCCACGGCCGCATCGAGATCGGCCACGTGACCTTCGGCGCACCGATGCAGCGCTCGCCCAAGAGCACCGAGGCGGTGTACCTGCTGGCCCGGGAGGCCTTCGCCATGGGTTACCGGCGCCTGGAATGGAAGTGCAACAATGCCAACGCCCGCTCGCGCTATGCCGCGGAGCGGTTGGGGTTCAGTTTTGAAGGGGTGTTTCGCCAGCATATGGTGGCCAAGGGGCAGAACCGCGACACCGCCTGGTTCTCGATCCTCGATTCGGAATGGCCGGCCATCGCCCGGGGCTTCGAGCTGTGGCTTGGCGATGAGAACCAGAGCGGTGCGGGGCAGGTGAAAGGCTTGGCGGAGTGCCGGGGGGTAATCCCTGGGGCAGGCGGGGTTTGAGCTGACGCCATCGCGGGCAAGCCTCGCTCCTACAGAACCGTGTCGTACGCAACATTAAGGTTCGACGCAAACCTGCAGGCGCGAGCGGGCGGCGATCCGACTTGCCCGCGAGGCTTTTTCAGGCCAGCTGCCGCGCCAGCACGGCAATGTGTTCCGGCCCGATGCCGCAGCAGCCGCCCAGATGGCTGGCGCCGCGTTGCTTCCAGTCGATCGCCCACTGCAGGTAGCCCGGTGGGTCGAGGTCTTCGCGCAGCGGGCAGAGGCCATCGTTGGCCGTGGCCTCCTTGGGCTGCGGCGGGAAAGCGTTGGCATAGGCGCCGATATGGATCTGTGCCCCCAGTCGCTCGAAGGTGGCCCGCGCCGCATCGATCGCCGCACCTACCACTTCCGGCTGGCTGCAATTGAACAACAGGGTCTGTACTCCCAGTTCCGCGGCCACCGCCGCCGCTTCCGCCACCGGCTCGCCGGAGCGCAGGCGTGGCACCTCGTCGGGGTTCTCATCGTGCAGGGTGAACGACAGCCAGAAAGGCTTGCCGTCCCTGGGCAGGCCGGCATGGATCGCCCGGGCCTCGGCCGTGGAGCTCTGGGTTTCCGCCAGCCACAGGTCGACATGCGGGGCCAGGCCGTTGACCAGCGGCGCCAGCACTTCGGCGGCACGGCCGGCCTCGAACAGGTCCGGCCGATAGGAACCGAACAGCGGCGGCAAGGAACCGGCGACCCGTACCGGCTTGCCGGAAGCCTGTACCGCACGCCGCGCCAGCTCACCGGCCAATGCCGCCAGGGCCTGCCCCTCTGCGGCAAAGCGCTCCTCGCCGATGTGGAACGGCACCACCGCATAGCTGTTGCTGGTAATCACATCGGCACCGCTCTCGATGTATGCCGCATGCACCGCTTCCACCGCCTGCGGCGCCTCGCTCAGCGCTAGCGCCGACCATTCGGGCTGGCGAAACGGCGCCCCCCGACGTTGCAACTCACGCCCCATGCCGCCATCCAGAATTACCCTGCTGCCTGTGCTCATATGCTTTTCACTCATATTCTTATGAAAATAACTCACTACCTGAGCCGTTCTTATAACTATTTAATACGCACCATTCAGTTAATAACAACCTTTTTTCCGCTCGGTATCGCCCATGACCTTCAAACCGCTACTGGCCCTTGGCCTGACGATTCTCGCTGCCTCCAGCCAGGCTTTCGCCGGCGCTACGTTGGACCGTATCGAGCAGAAGAAAGAGCTGGTGGGGGTGTTGATGGAAAGCTACCCGCCCTTCTCCTTCCTCAATGAGCAGAACCAGCTGGACGGCTTCGACGTCGAGGTGGCCAAGGCCGTGGCCGACAAGCTCGGGGTCAGGCTGCGCCTGGAGACACCCTCCTGGGACGTGATCGCCGCCGGCCACTGGAGCGGGCGTTATGACATTTGCATCTGTTCCATGACCCCGAGCAAGGCCCGCGCCGAAGTCTTCGACTTCCCGGTGCAGTACTACGCCTCGCCGGCGGTGATAGTGGTCAATGCCAAGGACCAAAGCATCCACGGCGCCAAGGACCTTAGCCACAAGAAGGTCGGCCTGACCGCCGCCTCCAGCTACGAGGGCTACCTGAACAAGAACCTGGTGATCGAAGGCGCCGAGGACACCCAGCTGCAATACCCCTTCGAGCAGGTGCAGATCGCCCCCTACGACACCGACAACGTGGCTTTCCAGGACCTTGGCCTGGGCCCCGGCGTGCGCCTGGATGCGATTCTCACCAACTTGGTCACCGCCCAGCCGCGCCTGAACCAGGACCCACGCTTCAAGCTGGCCGGCGAACCGCTGTACGCCGAGCCCAACGCGGTGGCCATCGAGAAAGGCGACGCACAGTGGCATGCCAAGGTGCGTGAGGTCTTCGCCCAGCTCAAGCAGGACGGCACCCTGAGCCGGCTCTCGCAGAAATGGATCGGTGCCGATATCAGCCAATGACTGCCTATACGCCCCCACCGCCCCCCGTGGTCGAATCCCGGCTCAGGCGCCTACTGGGCTTTCGCGCCCGCCTGTACCTGACCTGGGCGGCAATGCTGGGGTTGTTCGCCAGCTTCTTTCTCGGCTTCGAACTGAAGTTTTCGATCATCCTCGACAAGCTGCCCAACCTGATCGGTCTGCACCTGTCTCCCAGCGGCTTTCTCCAGGGCGCGGCGCTGACCCTGTTCCTCTGCGCCTGCTCGA
Source organism: Pseudomonas sp. KCJK8993 (assembly GCF_046230915.1). Taxonomy (NCBI): domain Bacteria; kingdom Pseudomonadati; phylum Pseudomonadota; class Gammaproteobacteria; order Pseudomonadales; family Pseudomonadaceae; genus Pseudomonas; species Pseudomonas sp. KCJK8993. Next base: position 20,674 of record NZ_JBJJLO010000066.1, on the reverse strand, counting down.
TAGTCGCTTCGTCGCTGCTGGGTTTTGCCACGGCTCTGGCGCGTTTGTCTGCGAGCGCTGTGGGCTTCGGCATCGCCAGCTTCTACGCCTCGTTCTTTCGCGGCACGCCGTTGCTGATCCAGATCCTGTTGATCTACCTCGGCCTGCCGCAGCTGGGGGTGGTGCCGGGCGCCATTACCGCGGGCATCATCGCCCTGTCGCTGAACTACGGTGCCTACCTCAGCGAGATCTTTCGCGCCGGCATCCTCGGCGTGCCCCTGGGCCAGCGCCAGGCCGCATTGGCCCTGGGCATGAATGAACGGGTGATCTTCTGGCAGGTGACTCTGCCCCAGGCCATGCGCAGCATAGTTCCACCGGCCACCAATCAGTTCATCTCGATGCTCAAGGACTCATCGCTGGTCTCGGTGATGGGGGTCTGGGAGGTGATGTTTCTCGCTCAGTCCTATGGCCGCTCCAGCTACCGCTACATCGAGATGCTCAGTACCGCGGCGCTGATCTACTGGCTGCTGTCGATCGGCCTGGAGCTGATCCAGGCGCAGTTGGAAAAGCACTACGGCAAGGGCTACGCCCGGCGCGGCTGAGGGTCAGTCGCGCGGCGGCGCTGCCGGGCCGCGCTCCAGTTCGTCGAGCCATGAACGGGCGCGGCTGGCCTTCTGCACCCTGGCCACCCCCATCTGGAGGCCGAAGGGCTTGAACACCGCATTCAGCGACTTGAGCGTCGGATTGCCGTCGTCGTGCTCGATATGCACCAGGGTCCGCAGGGACATTTTGCACATGCGGGCAAACTGGCTCTGGTGCAGGCCGGTGACTTCGGTGCGCAGGCGCCGCACCGCATCGCCCAGGGACAGGCGACCGGCGGCCAGCTCCTGCTGGATATCGTCGATCAGCGCACCCCGTTGTTCCAGGCTCATGTTCATCGCAAGCCCCACTCCTTCAGGCGTTGGTCCAGATGGCGCAGGTGAATGCGCGGATGGTTCAGGGTCACGGCGGGCAGGCCGCCAGCGCTCAGCAGGTCCGGCAGGGCCCGCAGGCGCTCGGCATCCTCGCGCAGCCGGCTCAGGGCGGCCTCGGGATCGGTCAGCGGTTTCAGGCTGGCGCAGACCAGGCGCCAGTCCACATCCCCCGCCACTTCCATGCGCCCAGGCCATTTGAGAGTGCGGGTGATGCCTTGCGCGTCCATGACCCTAGGCGCCAGGTCGTAGATCGGCGCCAAGCGCACAGCGTTGTCGCCGCGCACCACCGCGATGCTGCGCCCGTGGTTATCCGGGTTGCCGAGGATCTTGTTCAGCAGATCACGCCGCAGATAGTCCGCCACCAGTTCGGGGATCGCGGCTTCCTGGCCTGCGGCACGCCACACATCGGCAAGGATGCCCAGCACCTCGGTATGGCGCATGCCCTGGCCATGTCCCACCAGCCCGGCCAAGGAATAGATCGACTCCAGTGCCAGCCGCTCGACCCCTGCCGTCGTCACCCGACGATCGAAGCGCTGCATCCACAGGCTCGGCTTATCGCCCTCTTCCAGGGCCAGGCCCTGGGCCGGCACCGTGTCGATACCGAGCTGCTGCAGGGCCCGGTAATAGTGGAACTCGCTTCTGAGGATATCGCCGTCGTGCTCTGTAGCCGGGTTACGCGGCAGTTTCACCCGCCAATGGGCAACTGCCGCGCCATCGTCCAGCAACACATCGGGGTAGAACAGGCCGTCATGCCCCTGAGTCAGCAGCAGATCGTTCGCAGCACCGCCCAGGGCCACGCGCTGCTCGTGGGCGTACTCGAGGAAGCGATTGTCGAACTGGCTCACCTGATCGCGGGAGAAGCCCCGCAGCGGACGCCGGCCCAGAGCCGCCAGCGACTCCTTGATCCGCAGATTGCCAAGCGGCGCAGCGCTGCAACGGGCCAGCAGGAACAGCTCGGCACCCACGCCATCCGGTCGCTCGTGGCCGATCTGGTCGAGGGCAAAACGGGCTGCCGCACCACTGGGGGCCAGGTCGTAGAGAAAGGCCGGGGCCCGCTCTTCCCGCCATGGTTCCCAGCCCAGCGGCACCTGTGCACTGACGGATCGCGCCAGCGGGCTGGCCACGGCATCGAGGTTGTGCACCAGGTACTGCTGCACATAACCGAAGTGGCAGGGACTGGCGAAACCTGCTTCAGGCCGCTCGAAAGCCAGGGTCATGGCGTCGTTCCATGCCCCTGCGTGGTGGAGTTGTAAGGTCAGCCGCAGCACCGAAACACCTGCACTTTAATGCACATATTGATAATAGCTATTTTGATTTATGCATTTTAATGCATGAATTACCAATATTAACCAGCTTAAATGCAGTAAAAAGCATTTTGCTTTTCACCCGAAAACCGCTCGGAACGCCGCCATTCGAGCCTTCATCGCCCCGGAGCACAGGCAAAAAAAGGAGGGCCGTAGCCCCCCCGAGGTAAACAGTTGCCGCTGAGGAGCTGAACTCAGCCCTCGATCTCGATCAGGATTTCGCCCGGGTTGACCCGGTCGCCCTTGGCCACGTGAATCGCCACGACCTTGCCGGCGATGGCCGCCTGGACTTCGGTCTCCATCTTCATGGCTTCGGTGATCAGCACGGCCTGGCCGGCCTTGACCACGTCGCCTTCCTTGACCAGTACATCGACGATATTGCCCGGCATGGTGGTGCTGACATGGCCCGGCGCGCTGGCTTGCTTGCGCTTGCTGCTGCCGCCGCCGACGAACTCGTTGAGCGGCTCGAACACCACTTCTTCCGGCATGCCGTCGATGGACAGGTAGAAGTGGCGCTTGCCTTCGGCCTTGACGCCGACACCGGTGATGTCGACGCGGTAGGTCTCGCCGTGGACGTCGATGACGAACTCGGTCGGCACGCCCTCGCCGCCCGGCTTGCTGACGCCGCCCGCTTCAGGAATCGGCAGCAGCACTTCGGGAACCAGAGTGCCGGCCTCGCGCTCTTCGAGGAACTTGCGCCCGATGTCCGGGAACATGGCGTAGGTCAGCACGTCTTCCTCGGACTTGGCCAACGCGCCGATCTCGCCGCGCAGCTTGGTCATTTCCGGTTTCAGCAGGTCGGCCGGGCGCACGTCGATCACCTCTTCGCTGCCGATGGCCTGGCGCCGCAGTTTCTCGTCCACCTCGCCCGGGGCCTTGCCGTAGCCGCCTTGCAGGTACAGCTTCACTTCGTTGGTGATGGTCTTGTAGCGTTCGCCAGCCAGCACGTTGAAGAACGCCTGGGTGCCGACGATCTGCGACGTCGGGGTCACCAGCGGCGGGTAGCCCAGGTCGTGACGGACCCGCGGGATCTCCGCCAGCACTTCGTTCATGCGGTTGAGGGCGCCCTGCTCCTTGAGCTGGTTGGCCAGGTTGGAAATCATCCCGCCCGGCACCTGGTTGACCTGCACCCGGGTGTCCACCGCGGTGAACTCGCTTTCGAACTGGTGGTACTTCTTGCGCACGGCGTAGAAGTACAGGCCGATCTCCTGCAGCAACTCCAGATCCAGGCCGGTGTCGAACTCGCTGCCCTTGAGGGCCGCGACCATGGACTCGGTGCCCGGGTGGCTGGTGCCCCAGGCGAAGCTGGAGATCGCGGTGTCGATATGGTCGGCGCCGTTTTCCACCGCCTTGAGCTGGCACATGGCGGCCAGGCCGGCGGTGTCGTGGGAATGGATGAACACCGGCAGCGACTGCTCGGCCTTCAGCGCCTTGACCAGTTCGCCAGTGGCGAACGGCGTCAGCAGGCCAGCCATGTCCTTGATCGCCACCGAGTCGCAACCCATGGCTTCCATCTGCTTGGCCTGGGCCACGAAGGCCTCGATGGTGTGCACCGGGCTGGTGGTGTAGGCGATGGTGCCCTGGGCGTGCTTGCCGGCGGCCTTCACCGCTTCGATGGCCACGCGCAGGTTACGCACGTCGTTCATGGCGTCGAAGATGCGGAACACGTCGATGCCGTTGACCGCCGCCTTGGCCACGAAGGCCTTGACCACGTCGTCGCTGTAGTGGCGGTAGCCCAGCAGGTTCTGGCCGCGCAGGAGCATTTGCAGGCGAGTGTTGGGCAACGCTGCGCGCAGCTGGCGCAGGCGCTCCCACGGGTCTTCCTTGAGGAAGCGCACGCAGGCGTCGAAAGTCGCGCCGCCCCAGACTTCCAGCGACCAATAGCCGACTTTGTCGAGCTTGTCGCAGATCGGCAGCATGTCTTCGGTGCGCATGCGGGTAGCCAGCAAGGACTGGTGGGCGTCACGCAGGATGGTGTCGGTAACAAAGATCTTCTTGGACATTCTTATCTCCTCTTAGCAACAAGCTTCAGGCTGCAAGCTCCAAGACAAAGCCGGTCTGCTTTGTCCTGTCGCTTGTGGCTCGCAGCTTGCGGCTGCATTCATAGGCCTGCGTGGGCGGCGATGGCGGCAGCGATGGCCAGGGCCAGCTCTTCGGGTTTGCGCTTGATCGAGTAGTTGGTCAGTTCCGGGTGGCTTTCGACGAAGCTGGTGTTGAACTGGCCGCTACGGAACTCCGGATTGCGCAGGATTTCCTGGTAGTACGCCGCAGTGGTCTTGACCCCCTGCAGGCGCATGTCGTCCAGGGCACGCAGGCCGCGGTCCATGGCTTCTTCCCAGGTCAGTGCCCAGACCACCAGCTTCAGGCACATGGAGTCGTAGAACGGCGGAATGGTGTAGCCGGTGTAGATCGCCGTGTCGGTGCGCACGCCCGGGCCACCGGGGGCGTAGTAGCGGGTGATCTTGCCGAAGCTGGGCAGGAAGTTGTTCTTCGGGTCTTCGGCGTTGATCCGGAACTGCAACGCGTAGCCTCGGTGGTGGATGTCTTCCTGCTTGACCGAAAGCGGCAGGCCCGAGGCGATGCGGATCTGCTCGCGGACGATGTCGATGCCGGTGATTTCCTCGGTGATGGTGTGTTCCACCTGCACCCGGGTGTTCATCTCCATGAAGTACACCTCGCCATCGGCGAGCAGGAACTCGACGGTGCCGGCGTTCTCGTAGTTCACCGCCTTGGCCGCGCGCACCGCCAGGTCGCCGATGTAGGCGCGCTGCTCGGGGGTCAGCTGCGGGCTCGGGGCGATCTCGATGAGTTTCTGGTTGCGGCGCTGGATCGAGCAGTCGCGCTCGAACAGGTGGACCACATTGCCGAAACTGTCACCAAGGATCTGCGCCTCGATGTGCTTGGGATTGACGATGCATTTCTCCAGGAACACTTCCGCCGAGCCAAAGGCCTTGGTGGCCTCGGAGATCACCCGGGGGAAGTTCTGTTCCAGTTCCTCGCGGCTGTTGCAGCGGCGGATACCACGTCCGCCGCCACCGGAGGTGGCCTTGAGCATCACCGGATAACCGATGCGGTCGCCTTCACGCAGGGCTTCGTGGATATCGGCGACGTTGCCCTCGGTGCCCGGGGTCACCGGTACGCCGGCCTGGATCATGCTGCGACGGGCTTCGGTCTTGTCACCCATGCGCCGGATCACATCTGCGGCCGGGCCTATGAACTTGATTCCACGTTCGGCGCAGATGTCCGCCAGTTCGGCGTTTTCCGAAAGGAAGCCGTAGCCAGGATGCAAGGCATCGCAGCCGGTTTCCACCGCCAGGTTCACCAGCTTGCGCGGATTGAGGTAGCCGGCCAGGGGCTCGGCACCGATGCTGTGGGCTTCATCCGCGCGCTTGACATGCAGCGCATGGCGATCGGCGTCGGAGAAGATCGCCACCGAACGGATGCCCATCTCGGCGCAGGCACGCACGATTCGCACGGCAATCTCACCACGGTTGGCAATCAGGATCTTTTTTATCACTTGGAGGTACCCTTGAGCCGTTGGAACAAACGACCCGCTAGACCGAGTCGGCGCGTGACCAAATGTTTCAAGCCAGTCGCAGCGACACACTAGCTCCGCGAAGGGATTAACAAAAATCAATAATTATTGGGATAACCATAAGTAAAGACTTATAGTTTTGCCTCCAGCCCCGGCTCGAGCCCTTGAAGCATGCGTAAATCCTTGATGCGCCTGACATTGCGCCAGCTGCAAATCTTCAACGAAGTCTGCGATCTACGCTCCTACAGCCGGGCCGCCGAGGAGATGTCCCTGACCCAGCCTGCGGTCAGCCTGCAGATCCGCCAGCTCGAGGAACTGATCGGCCAGCCGCTGTTCGACTATGTCGGCAAGAAGCTCTACATGACCGAAGCCGCCGAAGCCCTGCAACGGGCCAGCCGGGACATCTTCGGGCGCCTGGAGAACCTCGACATGCAGCTCTCCGACATGCAGGGCTCGCTGCAAGGCCAGCTCAAGCTGGCGGTGGAGTCCAGCGCCAAGTACTTCGTGCCGCACCTGTTCGCCGCCTTCAAGCGCCAGCACCCGGAAGTCCACCTGCAACTGACCGTGGTCAACCGCGCCCAGGTGATCCGCCGCCTTTCCGACAACCGCGACGACCTGGTGATCATGTCCATGGTGCCCCAGGACATGGAGCTGGAATTCCTGCCATTCCTGAACAACCCCATCGTCGCCGTGGCGCCCCCGGACCACCCCCTGAGCCACATGGGAGCCCTGCGCCTGCAAGACCTGGAACCCTACACCCTGGTACTGCGCGAGCAGGGCTCGGGCACCCGCCTGGCCTGCGAGGAATACTTCAAGGAGAAGCGCGTGCACTTCACCCAGATCCTCGAGGTGTCCTCGGCGGAAGCGCAACGCGAGTGCGTGCGGGCAGGCCTGGGCGTGGCGTTGCTGACGCGCCACGCCCTGAACCTTGAGTTGGCGACCGGCGGCTTGATCGAATTGCCGGTCGAAGAGCTGCCATTGCTGCGCAGCTGGTGCCTGGTACAGGCCAAGGCCAAGCGCCTGTCACCGGTAGCGCATGCGTTCCTGGGATTCATCCGCAGCGAACGAGTGCAGATCAGCGGGCTGGTTGAGCGGTTTGACGGGAAGCTACCGGAGCGGCCTGCCAGTAATTGACGGCATCCTGCTCGGGGTAGTCGTTGATCTCCTGTTGCAGGCGCCGCAGTTCGAAGCGGTGCTCGATCGCACGGCGAAATTCCATGCGGCGCTGGTCTTCCTGCTGACGACGGGTCTTGACTGCGCTGTTGCTCTCTTCGTAAGGCCGGGCCATTTCGAGTCTCCCAATGCGAGTACGGAAGCGTCACGATGCGCCAAGCCGATGACAGTTGTACGTCACTGGAGTAACAGAACGATGAAGCTTGCAGCGTCCGACGAGCGGCTGCCCGGCCGCACTCAATGGGTCCGCTGCGAATCGTGCCGGTAACGATCCGGGCTCAAGGCTTGCAGGATGAGTTTCTTGCGGGCGTCCGATAACCGGTAGTACGCATGCAAGTGGGGGTTCAGCTGGAAGTACAGCTTGCGGCCACCGAACAGCGTTAGCGCGTACAGACGTTCATCGCGCAGGACTTCATAGGGTGTGGCGGTGTGCATGCTCAATACCGAGCGCTCCCGGTCCTTGCTCTTGATCGCCTTGCAGATCAGCTTGCCGAACAGGGCCTCATCGCCATTCTCCCCAAGCAACTGGAAGAACGCTCCCATGAAGCCGTCGAGCTTTTTCAACGGGTTGCAGTAAATCTCCCGGGAAATTCGCGCCAGTTCCAACATGTCTCGGTTGAACTCCCTGATCGAGGAAAACACCGCTCGCACCGGGGCGGGCCACTCAGGCTGCTCATTGAATGGGGTGAAAACCGTGGGCCAGGGCGCGTGCAGTTCAGCGAGCTGGGGCTCCGATTCGATCCTATGGCTGATCAGCGGATTCTGGTATCCGTGTGCCATGGGCGTTTCCTGCATCACTTCCAGGGCGATGACATAGGACGCGGCGAAGAACCCCAGATGCCCCAACTGCTGTTTTTCCGCGTACGGCAAGACGCTCCGATAAAGCTCCAGGGCTCGCACAGTCTCGCCTTCCTCCAGGGCCAGGGCGGCCCGTGCCTGCAACCCAAAGGCCGCGAACAGCGGGTAGTCCGGATGCCGTTGCAGCCTGGCGAACGCCTGCTCGATCACCACGGGGTCCCGGGGGACTTCCTCAGTGGCCAGGATAAGCTGGTAGAGAGGTTCGAATTCCTCGATCGAGCAGGCGGCGATCTGCTGTAAAAAGTTATCGAATATGTGCTCAAAGTAAGGATTTCCATCGGCATCCAGCAAGCGGGAAGCAATGAACCCCTTGAACAGTCCGATATGCGCAACCAGTAGGCGATCCGGCTTTCGACGCCCGCAGACACCCTCGTAGTGATGACGAAAACGTTCGACCAACGTGCTCTTCGAATCGACCTGGGCAGCGCTGTACATCTTGGAAAAACGGTTGAGGGCCGTCGCCGCCCGGTACGCGCCGCCAATGGTGTCCAGCAGTTCCTGCTGCTGCGCCGCGGTTAGCTTGCTGGATGAAATCTCCGCCCCGAGGCTCTCGATCTCGGCGTTGATCGTGGAGAGTTTCTTATGGGATTTATCGCTGGTCTTATCCAGGGCATAGAAAAAATCCGCAGCTTCCACCGTGGCTGGAACCAGGCTTTTTACGTAGGCCTTCAGGGAGGAAGCCTGCAGGTCGCCAGCCCCGTGGCTGACCAGCAGTGTGTGGAAATGATAGAGCGTCGTTCGAGGAGAGAGCTTGTCACCCAACCGATGCAAGAGTACCGCCAGCTGCGGTAGCACCCACATATCCAGGAACCGGGCTATTCCCGTTGGGTAGTCCTGGTAAGTGATGATCGGACGTGATTTCAGTATCGAGAAGATATGTTCGTATTGATTCAGATAGTGCTGGAGCCTGGCGGCCAGCGCCTGGTCATCCTGCACCAGATACCTGAGCAAATCCGCTAGCAATCCCTGCTTAACGCCATTCGATTCCCGGTAGTACAGCTTCTGCTTGGCCTCATAGGACCTGAGCCCGGAAAAACCATCGGCAGTGCAAGTAACCAGTCCTGCTCCCCAGCACAACACCTCGAAGACTTCAAAATACGCTGGAATCCTGACCATCGACTGCCGCTCCCTGAAAAATGGACATCGCCTCCCCGGATTTCCGGTCAACCGGAAAATAGCCGCTCTCTATTATCGCCCTCGCAGCACCGAGCTGGACAAACCCATCCCTGTTTCCTTTTGGAGAGCATCGCCATGACCACCCCCGAACACGAAAAAGCCCCCGGCGCAGCACCTGCCGGGCAATCCACGATCTTCAACCTGGACAAAGAGGCGGCCCTCGCTGCCGCTCGGAACCAGGAGCCGGCGCCCGACGCTGCGGCCGACCCCGAGGAAGTCGATGAAATCATCGACGAGATTGCCGAGCACCAGGATCTGCTGGAAAGGATCCACGCCAACCTGAGCGCCAAGCAGCGGCGCATCGACGACCTGACGGACGACGACACTGACTACGAAGGTTATGGCGAAGAGCTGGTACGGCTGGAGGAGGCCAACGAGCAATTGTTGGCCGCGCAGAGGCTGCTGGATTTCAAACCGGACATCGCCGCCGTGCGCCAGGCGCGCGGCCTCAGCGAAGACGCGGCAGGCACCCTGGCGGAAGTGAAGCCGGACGACCTCGATGACCAGGACGACGCCTCGTTGCCCTAGCCGCGATGCTGCCGGCTCAGTCGTCCAGGGCTTTGACCGCCTTGGGTGACAGGCGCAGGCTGCGCAAGCTGCGCTTCACGCTCTTGAGGTGGTTGACCAGGCTCGGCCCGCGGGCCATGGCGACGCCCATGGCCAGGACGTCGATCACCACCAGGTGGGCGATGCGCGAGGTCAGCGGGGTGTAGATCTCGGTGTCCTCGTGCACATCGATGGCCAGGTTGACCGTCGACAGCTCGGCCAGCGGCGTCTGGCTCGGGCACAGGGTGATCAGGTTGGCCCCGCTCTCGCGCACCAGGTTGGCGGTGATCAGCAGGTCCTTGGAACGCCCGGACTGGGAAATGCAGATCGCCACGTCGGTGGGCTTGAGGGTCACCGCCGACATCGCCTGCATGTGCGGGTCGGAATAGGCTGCCGCGGTCAGCAGCAGGCGGAAGAACTTGTGCTGGGCATCCGCCGCCACCGCGCCGGAAGCGCCGAAACCGTAGAACTCCACCCGCTGGGCCTGGGACATCAGGCTCACGGCCCGCTGCAGCTCCACCGGATCGAGCTTCTCGCGAACCTCCATCAGGGTATGCAGGGTGGTATCGAAGATCTTCAGGCTGTAGTCGGCGACCGAGTCATCCTCATGGATCGCGAACTGGCCGAAGCTGGCCCCGGCCGCGAGGCTCTGCGCCAGCTTGAGCTTCAGGTCCTGGAATCCCGAGCAACCGATGGCCCGGCAGAAACGCACGATGGTCGGCTCGCTGATGCCCACGCTATGCGCCAGGTCCGCCATGGAGCTGTGCATCACGGCCGCAGGATCGAGGAGCACATGATCGGCGACCTTGAGCTCCGATTTGCGTAACAGATGACGAGACTGGGCGATGTGCTGCAACAGGTTCAAGGGCGGGGACTCACGGTTATCGGCAGGTGCCGGAGGATGTAGCGAGCTTGTAGTTATACTACAGGAAACGCCTTTTTGCCTGCTCAATGCATCAGGAAATTACCCGCCTACCCCCATATTCAGCTGGGTACGTCCTATGTAGCCGTTTTTTCGCGTGGCCCAGGCCGCTAGCAGGACTGGGCCTGCAACAGCAGTGCAAGGCCCTGGGCGTCCACCGGACGGCTGATCAGGTAACCCTGCACTTCGTCGCATCGTTCGGCCCGCAGGAAGGCCAACTGGGCCTGGTCCTCGACGCCCTCGGCCACCACCTTCAGGGACAGCCCGTGGGCCATGGCGATGATCGCCCGGGTGATGGCCGCATCCTCGCCGCCTTCGGCCAGGCCGCGGATGAACGCCCGGTCGATCTTCACGTAATCCACCGGGATGCGCTTGAGGTAGCTCAGGGACGAATACCCGGTGCCGAAGTCGTCGATGGCCAGCTTGACCCCCAGGTCGCGCAGTTGCTGGAACGTCGCGATGATGTGCTCGACACTGTCCAGCAGTTGGCTTTCGGTCAGCTCCAGCTCGAGGAGGTGCGGCTCCAGCCCGGTTTCCTCCAGTACCTGGCGCACCAGGCTCACCAGCTTGCCCTGGCGCAGCTGGTACACCGAAAGGTTCACCGAGATCCGGATCGGCTCCAGGCCCTGCTGCCGCCATTGGCAAGCCTGGCGACAAGCCTGGCGCAGCACGAACTCGCCGATCGGGCCGATCAGCCCAGTCTCCTCGGCCAGGCCGATGAAGTCCCCCGGCGGCACCCGCCCCAGCACCGGATGCTCCCAACGCACCAGGGCCTCGGCGGCGTTGAGCCGACCTGTGGCCAGGCACAGCTTGGGTTGGTAGAAGACCATCAACTGGTCGTCCTCGATGGCCTTGCGCAGTTGGTTTTCCAGTTGCAGGCGCTCCAGGGTGCTGGCTTGCAGGCTCTCGGTATAGAACTGGAAATTGTTGCCGCCCAGGTGCTTGGCATGGGCCATGGCCATGTTCGCCTGGCTCACCAGCGCGGCGACCTCCCTGGCGCTGTCCGGCAGCATGCTGATGCCCATGGAGGCGCTGACCACCAACTCATGGCCTTCGATGGTGATCGGCAGGCGCAACTTGCTCAGCAGCCGCGTCGCGACCCGGGTCAGGCTCGACAGGCTGCCATAGGCATCGAACAGCACGGCGAATTCGTCCCCGGATAAACGGGCGATGGTGTCGGCCTCCGGCAGGGCGTTGACCAGCCGCCGGGCCATTTTCTGCAGCAGCTGGTCGGCCACTTCATGGCCCAGGCTATCGTTGAGCAGCTTGAAGCGATCCAGGTCGATATGCAGCAGCGCCAGGCTGCGTCCGCCCTGGCGCACCCGCTGGTGGGCCTCGCGCAGGCGTTCGCGAAACAGCGAGCGGTTGGCCAGGCCGGTGAGCTCGTCATAGTGGGTAAGGTAGCGCATGCGCTCCTCGGACTCCCGGCGGGCCGAGAGATCGGCGAAGAAGCCCACGATATGCCGGACCCCTCCCCGCTTGTCGCGCACCACGTTCAGTTGCAGCCATTGCGGGTACAGCTCGCCGTTCTTGCGCGTCTCCACCAACTCGCCCTGCCAGCTGCCGTGCTGCTCCAGGGCCTGGTGGATCAGCGAATAATGGCGCCGGGCATCGCGGCTGCAAGCCAGTTCCACCACATTGCGCCCAAGCATGTCCTCGATCTGGAAACCCGTGACCTGGCTGAAGGCCTGGTTGGCGGCGATCAGCACATAGTCGGGATCGAGGATGACGATACCCTCGCTGGCGGCCTCGAACACCGTGGCCGCCAGGTTGCGCTGGGCCTCCAGTTCCTTGTCGGCGCTGATGTCGCGGCGGGTGCCCACCATGCGCAAGACCCGGCTCTCGGGACTGCGCTCCACCGCGCGGCCACGGTCTTCGACCCAGACCCAGTGGCCGGCGCCATGGCGCACCCGGTATTCCACTTGGTAATCCTCGCTGCGTCCCTTCAAATGCTCCACCAGGGCTCGCTTGAGCACCGGCAAGTCCTCGGGATGCAGGCGCGGCTTGAGGTGGCTGAGCATCGCCGTGACCCCTTCCGGCTCCAGGCCGAACAGTTCCTTGAGATGCGTGTGGTGGACCTCGTCGGTTTGCAGGTTCCAGTCCCACAGCCCCAGCTCGCTGGCCTGCAGGGCCAGGGCCAGGCGCGCCTCGCTTTTGCCCAGTGCCTGGTTGGCGGCATCCAGCTCCAGACTGCGCTGGGCCACCCGCTGCTCCAACGCGGCCTGGGCCTGGCGCAACCGCTCCTCCACGTTGCGGCGCTGCTCGACCTCCCGGGCCAGCTCGCGATTGAGCTGGCCGCTGCGGCTCTGCGCATCCTGCAGGTGCTCGATCAGCGCCTGGTTCTGAAAGCGCCGCAACAGACCCCGGTGGATCACCCGGTTGACCTGCCAGGCCACCACGCTCAAGGACGCCAGCAGGATCAGGCCCAGCCAGCCCCAGCCGCGCTGCTGCTCGTCACCGCCCCAGAACAGGTAGGCGATGGCCGGCAACAGGCATGGCAGGGTGAACGACAGGAAGGCCTGCAGGCTGACCGCATAGGCCACGCTGGCGCAAAGGATCGCGGCGCCGATCAGGCCGAAGACCCAGGCCTGCTGCAAGAAGCTGTCGGTGGGCACCAGGGCGATCCCGGCACAGGCCAGGGTCAGGCCGCTGACCGTGGAGCCCAGCAGGAACATGCGTTGCCACACCGGTTGCGCCTGGCGGCTGGGTATCGCCGAGTCGAAGGCCGCCACCTGGATCACCCGCAGGGCCACCAGGGCCAGCAGCCAGACCATCCAGACACTGAGTACCAGGTAGCGTGCGGGACTCCACAGCAACCAGGTGCAGACCAGGCCGTTGAGCAGCATGAACAGGGTTGGCAGCAACGAGCCCTGGTACAGCAAGCGCGTGCGCTCCACTGCCATCTCCACGGCATAGTGCTGGCGGATGACCCGGGGCTCCATGAAAGGCCCCGACAGGTCGGGAATAGGTGTCATAGGCAGTGTTCTTATAATGGTGAGCCTGAAACGTCGCCGGAGCATACACAAGCAAAGCCGCGAGCCAAACTGCCCCAAGTCATAAAATCGATAAAACCGACGGTGCCGTAAATGCCCCGCGAAGGCTCGCACCAAGAAGCGCCGAAGGCCGTGGTCCGTGACTGGCCGGTCGTCCCCACGGTTGTTTTATCGGCTAATGCGAAGCCGGGTTTGCCCGGGGTGGCGCGCGCCCCTAGAATGCGCCGATGCGCGATGATCTCTCCCTCTTGTTGAATTCCCTCAACGATGCCCAACGCCAGGCCGTAGCGGCCTCCCTGGGTCGTCAGTTGGTCCTGGCCGGCGCTGGTTCCGGCAAAACCCGTGTGCTGGTGCACCGTATCGCCTGGCTGATCCAGGTCGAGAACGCCTCGCCCCACTCGATCCTGTCGGTGACCTTCACCAACAAGGCGGCGGCCGAGATGCGCCACCGTATCGAGCAATTGCTGGGCATCAACCCGGCGGGCATGTGGGTCGGTACCTTCCACGGCCTGGCCCACCGCCTGCTGCGTGCCCACTGGCAGGAAGCCGGGCTGAGCCAGACCTTCCAGATCCTCGACAGCGACGACCAGCAACGCCTGGTCAAGCGGGTGATCCGCGACCTGGGCCTGGATGAACAGCGCTGGCCGGCCCGCCAGGCCCAGTGGTTCATCAATGGCCAGAAGGACGAAGGCCTGCGTCCGCAGCATATCCAGGCCAGCGGCGACCTGTTCCTGGCCACCATGCGCAACATCTACGAAGCCTACGAGGCCGCCTGCCAGCGCGCAGGGGTCATCGACTTCTCCGAACTGCTGCTGCGCGCCCTGGACCTGTGGCGCGACTACCCGGGCCTGCTGGCGCACTATCAGAAGCGCTTCCGCCATGTGCTGGTGGACGAATTCCAGGACACCAACGCCGTGCAGTACGCCTGGTTGCGCCTGCTGGCCCAGGGCGGCGAGAGCCTGATGGTGGTGGGCGACGACGACCAGTCGATCTACGGCTGGCGTGGCGCGAAGATCGAGAACATCCACCAGTATTCCGACGACTTCCCGGATACCGAGGTGATCCGCCTGGAGCAGAACTATCGTTCCACCGCCGGCATCCTCAAGGCCGCCAACGCCCTGATCGCCAACAACACCGGGCGCCTGGGCAAGGAATTGTGGACCGACGGCGGCGATGGCGAGGCCATCAACCTGTACGCCGCCTTCAACGAGCACGATGAAGCCCGCTACGTGGTGGAAACCATCGAGAGCGCGCTCAAGACCGGCCTGGCCCGCAGCGATATCGCCATTCTCTACCGCTCCAACGCCCAGTCCCGAGTGCTGGAGGAAGCCCTGCTGCGCGAACGCATCCCGTACCGCATCTACGGCGGCCAGCGCTTCTTCGAGCGCGCCGAGATCAAGAACGCCATGGCCTACCTGCGCTTGCTGGAAGGCCGGGGCAACGACGCGGCCCTGGAGCGGGTGATCAACGTACCGGCCCGGGGCATCGGCGAGAAGACCGTCGAGGCGATCCGCGAACACGCCCGCCACAGCCATGTATCGATGTGGGAAGCCATGCGCCAGCTGGTGGCCAACAAGGGCCTGACCGGGCGTGCGGCCGGCGCCCTGGGCGCCTTCATGGAGTTGATCGAGAACCTGGCGGCCAAGACCCTGGACATGCCCCTGCACCTGATGACCCAGACGGTGATCGAGCAGTCGGGGCTGATCGCCTACCACGAGGCGGAAAAGGGCGAGAAAGGCCAGGCCCGGGTAGAAAACCTCGAGGAGCTGGTCAGCGCCGCGCGCAACTTCGAGAACACCGAGGAAGACGAGGATCTGACGCCCCTGGCGGCCTTCCTCGGCCATGCCTCCCTGGAGGCCGGCGACGCCCAGGCGGACGAGCACGAAGACAGCATCCAGCTGATGACCCTGCACAGCGCCAAGGGCCTGGAATTTCCCTATGTGTTCCTGGTGGGCATGGAAGAAGGCCTGTTCCCCCACAAGATGAGCCTGGAAGAGCCCGGCCGCCTCGAGGAAGAACGCCGCCTGGCCTACGTCGGCATCACCCGGGCCATGCAGAACCTGGTCATGACCTATGCCGAGACCCGGCGCTTGTACGGCAGCGAGACCTACAACAAGGTCTCGCGTTTCGTACGCGAAGTGCCCAAGGGCCTGATCCAGGAAGTGCGCCTGTCCAACAGCGTCAGCCGGCCTTTCGGCGGCGGCCAGTCCCAGAGCACCAGCAGCCTGTTCAGCGGCAGCGCGATCCCGGAAACCGGCCTGAGCCTGGGCCAGGCGGTACGCCACGCGGTGTTCGGCGACGGGGTGATCCTCAACTTCGAAGGCTCCGGGGCCCAGGCACGGGTCCAGGTGAACTTCAGCGAAGGCAGCAAGTGGCTGATGCTGGGCTACGCCAAGCTGGAAGCCATTTAATCTCCCGGCAAGAGCCAGCATGCCGGTGAAGGCGCACCCTGCCCCTTCATCGACACGCCGGGCCCATACCGCAATAAAGGAAGCACGAGCATGGGTTCAGGCTTTTTTTCATCGTGGACCTTCTGGGCCCTGCTGTCGGCCGTTTTCGCTGCATTGACGGCGATCTTCGGCAAAATCGGCATCGAGAA
The DNA here is from genome assembly GCF_046230915.1 of Pseudomonas sp. KCJK8993. Lineage (NCBI taxonomy): Bacteria > Pseudomonadati > Pseudomonadota > Gammaproteobacteria > Pseudomonadales > Pseudomonadaceae > Pseudomonas > Pseudomonas sp. KCJK8993. The sequence goes on along the minus strand of NZ_JBJJLO010000066.1, from coordinate 4,615 downwards.
CGTCAATTCCGACTTCGCCACCCTGTTGCGCACCGGGGTGGTGCTGGTGAGCCTGGCCTTGATTTTGTACGCAACGGGCCAATATCAGTCCCTGGAATCGATTTCTGCCAAGAGCTACCTGTTCCTGCTGCTGTCCGGGCTGGCCACCGGAGCTTCCTGGCTGTGCTATTACCGCGCCCTGAAACTGGGCCCCGCCTCGCTGGTGGCGCCGGTGGACAAGCTCAGCGTGGTGATCGTCGCGATCATCGGCGTGGCCCTGCTGGGAGAGAAGCTCGATCTGCGGCAGTGGAGCGCCATCGGCCTGATCACCGCCGGCGTGGTGCTGCTGGCGGTGCGTCGCTGAACGACCGCGGGATGGAACCGGACCGCCCTCGGACGGACAAATCCATATCGGCGAGCATGATTCCAGGCCAGACCGGAGCGGGTTGGCCAGGCAAAAGCCCGAAACATTATGCCGCTCGCCACTGACACGTCACCTGTGCAATATGGCGCGCGTGACATCCACAAATGGGAATCCCCTTTATGAAACGTTTTCTTAGCATCGCCATGGCGTTGTGCATCGGCCTGACGATGAGCCTCGACGCCAACGCCAAGCGCTTCGGCGGCGGCAAAAGCGCCGGCGCTGCCCCGACCCACCAGGCTCGCCAGGCGGCTCCCAGCGCACCGGGCGCCCCTGCCGCTGCAGCCACCGCTGGCGCAGCCGGTGCCGCGGGCGCCGCAGCCAAGGCTGGTGGTGCTTCGCGCTGGCTCGGCCCTCTGGCCGGAATCGCCGCCGGCGGCCTGCTGGCCTCCATGTTCATGGGCGGCGGCTTCCAGGGCATGCAGATCTTCGACATCCTGATCATGGCGGTCATCGCGTTCGTGATCTTCCGCTTCATCGCCGCTCGTCGTCGCAAGCAGCAGGAGCAATTCGCCCCGGCTGGCCATGCGCCGATGCAGCGCGAAGCCTTCCAGCCCCAGGCGCCTGCCGGCGGTTCGATCTTCGGCGGTTCGGCGGCTCCGGCTGCCCGTCCGGTGATCAACGCTCCAGCCTGGTTCAACGAAGAACGCTTCGTCGAAGCCGCGCGCAACCACTTCCAGTCCCTGCAGCAACACTGGGACGCCAATGAAATGGACAAGATCGCCGAGTTCGTGACCCCGCAGATGCTGCAATTCCTCAAGCAGGAGCGCGCCGACCTGGGCGACGGCTTCCAGTCGACCTACATCGACAACCTGCAAGTGCAGCTCGAAGGCGTGGACGACCGTGCCGACAAGACCATCGCCACCCTGACCTTCAGCGGTGTCTCGAAGACTTCGCGCTTCGACCAGGGCGAAGCGTTCAGCGAAAGCTGGAACATGGAACGCGCCCAGGGCGACAACCAGCCTTGGCTGGTGGCAGGTATCCGCCAGAACGGCTGATTCATCCTGCTGTCATAGCTGTAATGCAAAACCCCGACTCAGGTCGGGGTTTTGCATTTCCCGATTGCACTTATCGCGAGCTACTGTATAAACCGCCGTCAACCAACCGCGCCATAGAGCTAAGAGGACCCAGGCCGTGGAAGAAGTCATCGAACAACTCCGAGAAGCCAACGAACCGGTGCCCGTGCCCCTGGAGCTGCCGGACGAAGACCTGCTGGTGGAAATCGAGGAACAGCTGTTCATCAATATCCCGTTCGTCTTCAAAGAGTTCCTGTTGACGGTCAGCGATGTGGTCTACGGCAGCCTGGAGCCGGTCACCGTCACCGATCCGCAATCGCACACTTACCTGCCCGACGTGGCGGCGAACGCCTGGGACATGGGCGTGCCTCGGGACCTGATCCCGATCTGCCAGGACGGCGACGATTACTATTGCGTGGAAGAAGACGGCACCGTGGTGCTCTGGTCCGGCGAGGAAGAGCTGATCACCGAGGATTCCTGGGAATCGGTGTGGCACTGGGCGCGGGACGTCTGGCTGGAAAGCTGAAACCATGACGCCGTGACCAGCCCGGTCGCGGTGCGGGGTCCCTCGCCAGCGCCCTGCTGGCGAGAGGCAGGGTCAATGCCCGCCACCATCCTTGCTCTGGTCGAAGGTCTCGATCAACGCCACCTGCATCCGTGTATGCACGCGGATGAACCAGCGCCACAGCAGCGCCGCCACCGCCGCCGCCACGATCGCCACCAGGACCAGCAGCTCCAGGGTCGGCAGGATGCTCGCCGACAACGCCGACAACAGCAGGAAGATCACCAGCAACGACAAGACCGGGATCACCTCGGCGATCACCCGCCGCACCCGCTGGGTATGCCGCCCGGCCATTTCCGCCTTCACCCCCATCTCCGCCAGCAGCATCGATAGCGCCTTGAGCTTGCGATAGGCGGCGATCAGGAACGGCAGCGACAGCAGCAGCGCGCCCCCCCAGATCAGCGCCTTCTGCCAGCCCGGATCACTGATCCAGTCCTGCAGGTAAGTGCCGATGCGCCTGGAGAAGTAACTGCCCGAAAAGAAGATTGCCACCACCAGCGCCAGGTTGACCCCTACCTGCAGCAGGATCTTGCGGATCATCGACGCCAACAGCGCGCCCTCGCCCTGGGGCTGAATACTGCGCAACCACTCGCCGTACATTCCCAGCACCCGGCTCAGTCGCTTGGGCAGCACCGCCGATAGCTTCAACGACAGCGGGTCGGCGGCCTTGATCAGGTAGGGGGTGAGCAGGGTGGTAATGGCCGAAACCGCCACCGCCACGGGATAGAGGAAGTCGCTGGTGACCTGCAAGGTCATGCCAAGGGCGGCGATGATGAATGAAAACTCGCCAATCTGTGACAGCCCCATCCCTACTCGCAACGACGTACGGCCATCGTTACCCGCGATGAAGGCGCCCATGCCGCAGGACAGCATCTTGCCCAATACCACCGCCACGGTGATCACCGCGATTGGCCAGGCGTACTGGAGGAGAATCTGCGGATCGATCATCAGGCCGATGGCTACGAAGAAAATCGCGCTGAACAGGTCGCGAACCGGTTCGATCAAGCGTTCTATCTTCAGCAACTGACGGGACTCGGCCATGATCGCGCCGATCAGGAACGCCCCCAGCACCATGCTGTATTCCAGGCGTACCACCAGCAGGCAGAATCCGAAGCACAGGCCCAGCACGGTGATCAGCAGCATCTCGTTGCTGTCGAACTTGGCCACGTAGGCCAGCAGGCGCGGCACCAGCAGGATGCCGATCACCAGCGCCACCACCATGAACAGCGAGAGCTTGCCCACCGTGGAGAACACCTCGCCGGAACTCACCGTGCCGCTGACCGCGATGCTCGACAGCAGGGCGATGATGCCGATACCCAGGATGTCCTCGACGATCAGCACGCCGAAGATCAGCTGGGCGAAGCGTTCGTTCTTCATCTTCAGGTCGTTGAGCGCCTTGACGATGATGGTGGTGGAAGAGATGGCCAGGATCGCCCCGAGGAACAGCGAATCCATGGTGCTCCAGTCGAACCAGCGGCCGATCTCGTAGCCGATCCAGATCATCAGGACGATTTCCAGGAACGCCGCGATGAACGCCGTGGCGCCCACCTTGAACAGCTTGCGCAGGCTGAATTCCAGCCCCAGGCAGAACATCAGGAAGATCACCCCGAGCTCGGCCAGGGTCTTGATGGTCTGCTCGTCGTGGATCAGCCCGAAAGGCGGGGTATGGGGCCCGATGATGAAGCCCGCGGCGATATAGCCCAGTACCACCGGCTGCTTGAATCGATGGAAGAGAACGGTCACCACACCCGCGACCAGCATGATCACGGCCAGGTCCTGAATGAAACTGATGGCATGCATGACCTAGGTTCTCCTTGAATGTTGGACGGGGGCCATCCTCGGGGAGAGCGTTTGAAAAGCCGCCTGCGCTGGCGTCAGTCGCTGCCTTGTCAGTGATCCCTGAAAAAGAAAGGTCCGAACGGTCGAAAGAAAATGCTCTGCAAGAGCGATGAAAAACCCCTGGAACGGGTGTTTTGCAGGGTAACACTGCAACTTCCAGCCAGAAGGCGATGCAATATATGGAAACAGATCCACCGGAGCGTGACGGCGCAGCACAGACCGGCGTCCCGTTATCGATGGCTTGAAATCCCTTTGGAGCAAGCGCCCGAGAGAGGTGCTCCAGCAACCCCTGCCCTGAACCCGTGAGCGTGCTATGGAACCCGGAAACGCCCAACTGTCGATGACAGTATTGATGACCCCCGACATGGCCAACTTCTCTGGCAATGTCCACGGCGGCACCCTGCTCAAGTACCTCGACGAAGTCGCCTACGCCTGCGCCAGCCGCTATGCCGGCCGCTACGTGGTGACCCTCTCGGTGGACCAGGTGATCTTCCGCGAGCCGGTGCATGTCGGCGAGCTGGTGACTTTCCTGGCCTCGGTCAACTACACCGGCAACACCTCCATGGAGGTGGGCATCAAGGTGGTGACCGAGAATATCCAGGAGCGCTCGGTGCGCCATACCAACAGTTGTTTCTTCACCATGGTGGCGATGGACGATCAGCGCAAACCGGCTCCGGTTCCACCGCTGCAACCGCAGACCGCCGACGGCAAGCGCCGCTACATCCAGGCCCAGCAGCGCCGGCAGATCCGCCAGGAACTGGAAAAGCGCTACCAGGAGATCAAGGCCGACGGCCCATG